>QIDJ01000346.1 GCA_003228395.1 Flammeovirgaceae bacterium | reverse complement strand
GCAGAATGTGGTTTCGCTGGGTGCGGCGTTGATCGCAAAAATCAGCTATCTAAAAAATAAAACATCAATTGAAGAAGTAAATGAACTAAATACAATCTAACTATAATGAAAGCTTTTCATGATACAGAGAAGGGATTCGGCATACAGTATGACGATATCTATCTTATTAACGGAGCCCGTACACCTTTTGGTAAATTCTGCGGAACACTTGCACACATCTCACCTACTGATTTAGGTATTTATGCTTCACGTGCGGCGTTGGAGAAATCTGATGTGCGGCCTGAGGCGATCGATCAGTTAATAGCTGCAAATGTAGGCCAGAGCTCAGTAGATACATATTTTTTGCCCAGGCATATCGGGATTTACTCCGGAATTCCAACCGGAGTGCCTGCGGTTATGCTCCAACGGCTTTGTGGTTCGGGCTTTGAAACCATCATAGGCGGGGCCGAACAAATTACTCTCGGTAAAGCGCAAACGGTACTATGTTGCAGCACAGAAAACATGAGTCTTGCTCCCACAGTAAGTTATGGCAACCGAATGGGGTACCCCCTGGGTAAGGTTGCGTTTAAAGATATGCTCTGGGAAGCATTGAATGATACCGCAGCAGTACCCATGGGATGCACTGCAGAAAACGTGGCGGATAAATATAGTATTACCAGGGAAGAAACCGACAGCTTCGCTAAACTTTCAAATGACCGGGCCATGGCTGCTGCTGAAAGAGGTTTTTTTAAGGATGAGATCGTACCCATGAACTCAACCGTATTTGAAGCCAACGGATTAAAACCCCGAAAAGTCAGGCTTCCCCGAAAAGTTGAAAATTTCATAACGGATGAGCATATGCGGCCATCCACGATGGAAACACTGGCGAAGCTACCCTCTGCGTTTGCCAAAGATGGCGTTCAAACGGCAGCGAACTCCAGTGGCATCGTTGACGGGGCCGCTGCGGTTATAGTAGCTGCAGAATCATTTGTGAAGGCGGAAGGGCTCAAACCGCTTTCCAGAGTGGCGGCATCCGCTACCAGCGCCCTTGATCCCAATTTCATGGGATTAGGGCCGGTTAAATCAATCGGCCTCGTATTAGAAATCGCCGGTCTCACACTGGATGACATTGGCCTGATAGAAATAAATGAAGCTTTTGCCGCCCAATACATTGGCTGTGAAAAAGAGCTTGGTCTGGACCGCACTATTGTCAACGTTAATGGCGGCGCCATTGCGCTCGGGCATCCATTGGCAGCAACCGGAACCCGCCTGGCCTTGACCATCTCAAGAGAAATGAATAACAGGGGTGTTAAATATGGCGTGGTATCCGCATGCATCGGAGGCGGACAAGGTACGGCGGTGCTTCTGGAAAATCCCAATGTTTGAATCTGTTAACGTTTTATAAAATGGAAAAAAAGATGTTTCAATGGCAAATGACAGCAGTTAATCAGGATTTTGAGCTGATCGAAACCGATATGCCGCACATTACTGAAGATGAAGCATTGATCGAAATTGCCGGATGCGGGGTCTGCCATACGGATCTGAGTTTTTGGCACTACGGAGTGCGAACAAAACACGCATTACCCTTAACCCTTGGCCACGAAATAAGCGGGAAAGTAGTACAGGGGCCGGCTCACCTGAAAGGTAAAAATGTAATAATCCCGGCGGTGCTGCCATGTGGAGAATGCGACCTCTGCAAAAGCGGACGAAGCAATATCTGTCAGAATCAGTTGATGCCCGGCAATGATTTTCATGGTGGGTTTGCATCGCACATCAGGGTACCCTTCAACTATCTGTGCCCCGTGCCGGATGCGCTGTTGGAAAAATATTCAGTGGCCGAATTGGCTGTTGTTGCGGATGCTATTTCCACTCCGTACCAGGTAATTGAAAAATCTGAACTGGCGCCGGGTGACTTCGCCATTGTCATAGGAGTTGGTGGCGTTGGTATTTATGGGGCTTTAATAGCCAAAATCAAGGGAGCCAGGGTATTGGCTCTTGATATTGATGACATCAGACTAAAAACCGTACATGAAAATGGTATTGATGCAACGCTAAATTCCAGTGGTTTAAATTTTAAGGAAATTAAAACAAGGGTCAGGGAGATTGCCGGCGAACTGGGGGTTTCACGATTTGGCTGGAAAATACTTGAATTCTCGGGAACAAAACCCGGTCAGGAGCTTGCCTTTGGCCTGGTAACATTTGCATCCACGCTAAGCATTGTTGGCTTTACCTTGGATAAGCTGGAGGTAAGGCTCAGCAACCTGATGGCTTTTGATGCCAAACTTATCGGCACCTGGGGTTGTAAACCGGAATTATATCCTGAGGTGGTTGACCTGATCCAAAGGGGTCAATTGGAAATCGGGCAGTTTGTTGAAACAAAACCCATGTCGGATATCAACCGGGTATTCAGAAATACGCTTGCAAATAAGTTTAACAAAAGGTCGGTATTGGTACCTGACTTTTCACGCGATAATTGAAGACTAAAAACTTAAAGCCATGTTAGTAAATCATAATTTAACAGACACGGAATACAAGGAAATCATTTATGAAAAAAAACCTTGTAAGGATAAAGAGGGAAAAGATGTCCAAGGAATTTATAATGCCTGGATTTGGTTAAATAATCCAAACCAGTACAATTCCTACACTACCCAGGCGGTGAAAGAGATAATCCTTGCTTTCAGGGAAGCTTCAAATGATCGAAGTGTAAGTTCTGTAGTATTTACAGGAGTAGGAGATAAAGCCTTCTGTACAGGCGGAAATACAAAGGAGTATGCGGAATACTATGCAGGAAATCCGCAGGAGTACAAACAGTACATGAGGCTGTTCAATGACATGGTCTCTGCCATCCTGATGTGTGACAAGCCGGTGATTTGCCGGGCAAACGGCATGCGCATCGGCGGTGGTCAGGAAATTGGAATGGCCTGCGATTTCACCATTGCCCAGGACCTCGCACGGTTCGGACAAGCCGGTCCTAAACACGGAAGCGCTCCTGATGGCGGTTCTACCGATTTTCTGCATTTGTTTGTAGGTGTCGAGCTCGCTATGTATTCCTGCACCGCATGTGATCCGTGGTCTGCGCATGAGGCCCTTCGCTATGGTTTGATTACGGAAGTAGTACCCGCCCTGAAAATTGACCGCCGGTTTATTCCTAATCCGTTGGTACGAACTGACAAATGGGTTGGTAAAAAAACCGGCGAAATCATTTATGGGAAATTGAAGAAAGGAACGTATCTGGCGGAAGGAAAAGAATTACTCAAGTCCGGCGAAATTGATCTTTCCCTGTTAGATGAAGCAGTAGAAAAACTTTGCACCAAGCTGATGTTGACATTCCCGAATTGTCTGAGCAAAACCATTAATTCCATACGAAAAAAGAAACTGGAACATTGGGACAGGAACAAGGAAAGCAACAGGGACTGGCTTGCCCTGAACATGATGACCGAAGCCAAAGCCGGGTTCCGGGCGTTTAACGAGGGGCCGAAACACAACCGGGAAATTGATTTCATCAAATTACGGCAGTTGCTGGCCCAGGGACATGAATGGAATGATGAGTTGCATAAAGCCATCTCACCCCAATATCAAAATACGCAGACACCGGCCAATCACTGACTTACTCGATGGAAAAGATTGAAATCAGATACAGCCACGAAAATACCGTCTGCCGGGTGATCCTGAACGACGGAAAGGGCAACGTACTGGATCATGTCATGATGTCGGACCTCCTGGCATTTTTAGATGAGATCAAAGAAAACCCGGATATCAAATTGATCACCTTAGAAGGTCAGGGGCCGCATTTTTCCTTTGGAGCCAGTGTAGCGGAGCATGCGAAAGAATATGCCCATGATATGCTTACAACTTTTCACCGGATATTCTATAAAATCATTGATCTTGGAATTCCCATGCTGGCCAAAATCTCCGGACAGTGTCTTGGCGGAGGACTGGAACTGGCATTGATATGCAACGTTTTGTATGCGGATAAAACCGCAAAACTGGGTCAGCCTGAAATAATGCTCGGAGTATTTCCTCCTCCTGCATCCATTATGCTACCTCTGAAGATTGGAAATGCCCGGGCGGAAGAACTCCTGATAACAGGCAGGACCATCGGCGCCGAAGAGGGCGTAAAACTGGGTCTGATCAATGAAATATATGAAGATAAAGACGAAATGGAGCTGGCCGTCCGGGATTGGATCAGTAAAAATATCGTTCCAAAAAGCGCTTCTTCGCTTAAATTTGCTGTGAAAGCGGCCCGTAAATCATTCAATCATATAATGATGAAAAAACTTCCGGAACTTGAAAATGACTACCTGGGAAATCTGATGAACACCCATGACGCCAACGAAGGCATTCATTCGTTCATCGAAAAACGCCAGCCCATTTGGAAGAATTGTTAAAAAGAGAAAGGGCTAAAGCCCACGATTTGTTTAGTTCAACTATCTCCGCCATAAATGACGGAGATAGTCAGCCGCAAATCAGTTACGATCTTTACTAATAAAATGAGTCAAAGCTATCAAAATTAACTCTGACACCACGCCATTCCACACCTATCGGGTGGTCACCCGTGAGAGTGATATGGCATCGAAAGAAAGACATAGATGAATTTCCACGACATTTATGGCGTGGAAAAGAATAAAACTAACAGGGCTTTAGCCCAATCAACGGAAAAGATCATGAAAAATATAAAAATTGTAGGAGTAATTGGAGCAGGTACGATGGGATCCGGACTTGCCCAGAAATTTGCACAGGAAGGATTTGAAGTCATACTCGCCGACCGGGAAATGCATTACGTGGATAAAGGGATTTACAACATTAAAACCACGCTTGATGAGGGAGTGAAAAGGCGGTTATTTAACGAACAACAGGTCCAAAATATTCTCGGCAGAATTAGCGGAACTTCAAACCTGAATGACCTTAAATCTTGCGATATTATCATTGAAGCCATTTTTGAAAAATTTAACGCCAAATGCGAACTATTCGAAACACTTTCCGGAATTGTGTCTTCAGAAGCCATCATCGCTACAAATACCTCTTCCTTCTCAGTCGCTGATCTTTCGTCATCTGTTAAAAATCCGGAACGGTTTATCGGGTTGCACTATTTTTACCATGCGGCCAAAAACCGGTTGGTGGAAATAATCCCCGGCAGTTCCACATCGGATGCTGTCATCCGCTCCGTTTACATGTTTTCCGTTATGTCGGGGAAAGACCCGATCTACACGACGGATAAAAATGGATTTGCCGTAAACCGGTTTTTTGTTCCCTGGCTAAATGAATCCGTGCGTCTGCTCTCTGAAGGTGCCGGAACAATATCACAGATCGATGCAATATGCAAAAAAGTATTTGACATCGGCATGGGCCCTTTTCAATTGATGAATGCAACAGGAGTACCAATTGCCATGCATGCCCAGAAAACGCTGGAAAATTTTGGTCCGTTTTACAAAGTTTCGCCCTTGCTGGAAGAGCAGGTAGCAAGCAATCAAAACTGGGAGGTAGATGATGTTGAAAACGCTGAATACAGTGATGAGATATACAAATTGGTTTCGGAACGGATGTTAGGCTGTGTGTTTTTCGTTTGCGCACAGATTCTCGCCGAAAAAGTTTGTACTGCTACCGATTTGAATCGCGGGGCGAAAATAGGCTTACGCTGGCGGCAAGGGCCTGTCGATTTGTTGAAACGTTATGGTGAAGAAACTGTTAAACAGTACATAAGAAATAGTTTAGCATCCTATGGGGAGAAAATGCCATCGGTTGATAGCCGTGACTGGGATATGGAGTATGTAACTTACCGGAAAACCGGGAATATCGCTGTGATCACCATGGCGCGTCCGGAGGATATGAATGCGCTGAATGAAAAAATGATGCATCAACTGGACAATGTATTTTCTGAAGCGGAGGCTGATCCGGAGGTGGACACGATTTTCATCACGGGTATGGGGAAAGCCTTTGTTGCAGGCGCTGACATCCGGTTTTTTGTGAAAAACATGAAAGCGCACGCCATTGATACTATTCTGGCGTTTACAAAATATGGCCAGCAAGTCTTTAGTAAGATTGATCATTCAAAAAAACAGGTAATTGCTGTACTGAACGGCATGGCTTTGGGTGGCGGGCTGGAACTGGCGCTTTGCGCCGACCGGATCCTGGCTACGCCGAAAGTGCGCGTAGCATTTCCGGAAACGGGCATCGGGATTTATCCCGGGCTGGGAGGCACACAAAGAACCACACAACGGGTAGGCAAAGGTATTGCCAAATACCTCATCCTTACAGGCAAAATGCTATCCGCACAGGAGGCCCTGGAAGTGGGTTTGATCGATGCCGTAATCAGCACCGGGGAGATGTTTGATATCCTTGAATGCGAGCTTCCTGTTCCTTCAGCAGCTCCATTGAAATCTGCAGAAAAATGGCAAAAAATCGCCGGTTTTTACGAACATAATAGTTACAGGAGTATAATAAAAGGTGAATTTACAGATGGCGGTTTGGATGATGAAACGATTACTAAACTGGCAAAAACCATGGGTTTCAAAGCTCCACTGGCGATGAAAGTAGCCGAGCAACTTATAGAGGAAGCCAAAGGCCCCGAATCCGAGTTGGAGCATCTGAATATGATTTTCAGTACGTCCGATGCCCTGCTTGGACTGACATCAATTGGCAAAAGGGTGGAATATAAAGGACAGTAATTGCTGGAATTACAGGCATTGTGAAGTTGACTTCAAGGCTAAATGATTGCTTCGATGAAAATTAATGGACCATGGCATAACACTGCTAAAACAAGCCTAAGCTTTTATCAATCCGTTTTTGTACATCCTTTCCTTTGGGCTGTGGAATAGTTTCAGGAAAATTCTTATTCAAAATCTCCATCATTACCGGTCTGATTTTGTATAGATTTCTGAAATAATGTATTATCTCATTCACTTTTTCTTTACCACCTCTAATTTTTCTCATCTTCTTTAAGAGATCGGCAACACGATAGTAGATTTTTCTACCCGTACTAATTGCTAATTCTTTTACCCCCTTTTCATATAATGCCAGTATTTCAGCAGGAAATTTCTGATG
>QIDJ01000312.1 GCA_003228395.1 Flammeovirgaceae bacterium | reverse complement strand
CCTCTTTATGCCAGGGGTTTTGCTGGTCTGATTTATTAACAATTTCCTCAATTGATTCAGATATAGCGCTAACCTGTATGTCAGAGTTTCCTGAACAAAGAACGAAGAAGTCCACAATGGAGTTGGGCACATGCCTTAGATCCAAAACCACAATATCAAAAGCTTTCTTTTCCTGCATTCCTTTCACAACCACTTTACTCAGTTCTTCGGACGGCAGAAAGCTATTTCTATTCAGCATTCACTAACTTTGGTTTAACAAACAAAAATACAAAATTACTTGTATAAAATTCTTGCCAAAACTTCGATTGTAGGAAAAAAGGTTATTTTCATGCCATCTTGTCATTCAACTAATGACATATGTGCTGAATTTGTATCAGCAGGTCAGGGCGAAAACGGATTGGTGATAGCCACTGACTACCAGACCAAAGGCCGGGGCCAGGGTGCAAACATGTGGGTATCCGATAAAGGCGAAAATTTGATTATCAGTGTTTTACTGGATACCTCATTTCTTGCCGTTTCAAAGCAGTTTTATCTGAATATAGTGGTTTGCCTTTCAATTCTGGAGATTTTAAAAAACTTTCTGGGTGAGGATGTGATGATAAAGTGGCCCAACGACATGTATTATAAAGATAAAAAGCTTTGTGGCGTTTTAATTCAGAATATACTGAAAGGAACGGCCATGGAATATTCGATTGCAGGAATCGGAATTAATGTAAATCAAATGATATTTGAACCTGATAATGCGGCCTCATTACGAATGATTACTGGCAAGTGGTATGAGTTGCAAACAATTTTTGAACAAACGGGTGAAAAGCTTGAAAAGTATTATTTACAGTTAAAAGACGGCAATATTCATTCGCTGAAAACACGATACATGAAAAACCTGTTGTGGTATCAGGAACCACATCATTTCGCATTAAAATCCGGCGAGGAATTCAAAGGCACGATTACAGATGTGGAAGAATCGGGAAGGTTGATGGTAAAAAGCGGAAAAGTATTATGTCGGTTTGGATACAGGGAAATCAGGTTTGTTCGTTAACAGAACCTTTGACTGATCCAACTTATCGTGTAACTTTGCGTTTTAAAAATCTGAAACTACATAAAAAATAATCAATGATTGAAACACAATTGAACCACAAGGTTATAGATATTTCACTTGCCGCTTGGGGAAGGAAAGAAATAAGGCTGGCAGAAGCGGAAATGCCCGGTTTAATGGCCTTGCGAGAAGAATATGGGAACAGTAAGCCATTAAAAGGAGCACGGATAGCCGGCTGCCTGCATATGACCATTCAGACCGCTGTACTTATTGAAACGCTCACTGAACTTGGCGCAGAGGTTTCATGGTCCTCATGTAATATTTTTTCAACCCAGGATCATGCAGCAGCAGCAATTGCAAAAACAGGAATCCCCGTTTTTGCCTGGAAAGGTATGAATGAAGAAGAATTCGATTGGTGTATCGAGCAAACATTGTTCGCGTTCGAAGGAGGTAAGCCGCTCAATATGATACTGGATGATGGCGGCGACCTGACGAACATGGTATTTGACAAATACCCGGAACTTGTTAAAGAAATAAATGGCGTATCCGAAGAAACAACCACCGGTGTACACAGGTTGTATGACAGGATGAAAGAAGGCACCCTTCCGGTTCCTGCCATTAATGTGAATGATTCCGTCACAAAATCAAAATTTGACAATAAGTATGGATGCCGCGAATCGCTGGTAGATGCCATACGCAGGGCTACCGACCTGATGCTTGCAGGTAAAATAGCTGTAGTAGCTGGTTATGGCGATGTCGGGAAAGGTTCTGCGCAGTCACTCAGAGGCGCCGGCGTACGGGTGATAATAACCGAAATCGACCCTATTTGCGCACTTCAGGCGGCAATGGATGGTTTTGAAGTTAAGAAAATGACCGATGCTGTGAAGGAAGCTGATATAGTAGTAACGGCAACCGGTAACAAAGACATCATTACAGGAGAACATTTTCGGTTAATGAAGGATAAGACCATTGTGTGTAACATCGGGCACTTTGATAATGAGATAGATGTAGCCTGGCTTATCAGTAATTATAGCGAAACAAAAGATACGATTAAGCCACAGGTTGATCTTTACAATGTGGATGGCAATGATATTATTCTGTTGGCAGAAGGCCGGTTAGTTAACCTGGGTTGTGCTACCGGGCACCCTTCGTTTGTAATGTCAAATTCATTTACAAATCAGACACTTGCCCAAATCGAACTATGGAATTACAATGATAAGTATGAAAATAAAGTTTATACGCTGCCGAAGCACCTTGATGAAAAAGTAGCCAGGTTACACCTGGCAAAAATTGGCGTTGAACTTGAAAAACTTACTCCAGAGCAGGCAAAATATATTGGGGTAACCGTAGATGGCCCTTATAAACCGGAATACTACCGGTACTAAGCTCGAAATAGCGTATTGGAATTTTGATTATGATATCTCGCAAAACTCATTATCACTAAAGAATCGCCTCATACGTATTATTAAAAAATATTCCGGATTTGAACCTGGGTATAACATTTATCGTTTGATTTAGGATACATGAAATTATACTTATTTAAAATTTACTATTTTTGAATCTGATGTCAGAAGCACCAAAACGACAATATTCAGAGGCTGAGAAAGCGAAAGTCTTTGATGGAGAGTTTTTCCCGCACATCGATTCAATGTATAATTTTGCATATCGCCTTACTTTTGACGAGGATGACGCAAAAGACCTTGTTCAGGAAACCTACCTGAAAGCCTTTCGTTTTATAGAATCATTCCAGGAAGGAACTAATGCCAAAGCATGGTTGTTTCGAATATTGAAGAACAGTTTTATCAATGATTTCAGGAAGAAAAGTAAGGAACCTGCCAAAGTTGACTATCAGGAAGTAGAATCTTATTATAATTCTGATGATGTTGATAAAGCTATTACCACCGATCTGAGAATTGATATGCTCAAAGATATGATGGGTGATGAGGTTTCTACTGCACTCAATACATTGGATGTAGATTTCAGAACGGTGATTATACTTTGTGATCTGGAAGGATTTAAATACGACGAAATGGCAAGGATACTCGATATCCCCATCGGTACCGTAAGATCGCGGTTGCACAGGGCAAGAAACCTGTTAAGAGAGAAACTGAGAATGTATGCAAAAACAATGGGCTATATTAAAAAGAGTTAAATGGCAAAAAATTTACAAAACTGGATCAAAAAAAACTTGATCAGCAGGTATGTGATGACTGATTGTCCTGAAGAGGAACGCTGCCTGCATGTGCTGGAAGTAATTCTTGACGATGAATCCACACTTGACGAAGAACAGGAATACTTTGCGCACATAGAGCAATGCTGGACATGTTATCAAAATTACAATCTGGAAAAAGCTATCAGAGAACTTATTAAAACAAAAATTGAAAAGAAGCCGGTTCCTGATACGCTATTGAAAAGTATTAAACTTGAGATTGAAAAATTAACAATTGAATAACAAAGAAGGCAAAGTACTTATTTTTTCTGCACCGTCAGGTTCCGGTAAAACTACCATTGTCAGATATTTGCTGAGCAACAATCCGGACCTGGGGTTTTCCATATCCGCGTGCACACGAGAGAGGCGGGGTAATGAAGAGGTTCATGGCAGGGATTACTACTTTCTTACCCACCAGGACTTCAAGGAGAAAATTACCAAAAATGAATTTATTGAATGGGAGGAAGTGTATGATGGAAATTATTACGGGACACTGAAATCTGAAATTCAACGGCTTTGGTCAGAAGGCAAGAATGTAATTTTTGATGTGGATGTAAAAGGCGGACTTAACCTAAAAAAATATTTCGGAAATAAGGCCTTAGCTGTTTTTGTTAAAGTCGGGTCGGAGGAAACATTAAGAAAAAGACTGAAAAATAGAAAAACTGAGTCGGAAGAAACGTTGACTAAACGATTGGATAAAGCTAAATTTGAATTGACTTTTGCTGATCAGTTTGATGTTATACTTCTTAACAATACACTCGACGAGTCGCTTCAGAAAGCACAGGAAATGTATGACGAATTCAAGGCAAAGTGAAACATTATTTGTTTTTCTGAAATGAAAATAGGTCTTTTTTTCGGATCATTCAATCCCATTCATACAGGTCATCTTATTATTGCCGGTATAATGGTGGAAACTACGGATATTAATAAGGTGTGGTTTGTAGTTTCTCCACAGAATCCCCTGAAAATGAGTAAATCGCTCTTGCATGAATTTGATCGGCTCGACATGGTGCAGGCAGCCATCCATGATAACTATAACCTGGAAGTATCGGATGTGGAATTCAGGATGCCGAAACCAAGTTACACTATTGATACCATGACCTTACTTGCTGAAAAACATCCTGGAAAGAAGTTTGTGCTGATTATTGGTGAGGATAATCTTAAAACGTTTCCAAAATGGAAGAATCATAATATTATCCTTGAAAATTTTGAAGTATATGTTTATCCACGTCCTAAATCTGTTGATTCCGTTTTGAAAACGCACCCAAACGTATGCATGGTGGATGCTCCTATGATTGACATTTCCGCCACATTTATTAGAAAGTGCATCAAACAAAGCCGATCGGTCAGGTATCTTGTTCCGGATCCGGTGGAAGCAATGATCAGGTCAAAAAATTTTTATCAGGACTAAACAGTCATTATTTCTTCCTCTTTCTTTTTTACCAGTTCTTCGACTTTTGAGGTATGCGTTTCGGTCATTTTATTGAGTTTATCTTCAGATATTTTTATCATATCTTCGGATACGCCATCTTTCTGGAGTTGTTTGAAGTTATGCTGGCAATCATGCCGGGCATTGCGAATACTGATTTTGCCGTTTTCCCCTTCATGCCGCACCTGTTTTACAAGGTCCAGCCTTCGTTCTTCTGTTAATGCCGGAATGTTGATAATAATCTGTTCGCCATCATTCTGAGGGTTGAGGCCCAGGTCGCTGTTTATGATGGCCCGTTCAATGTCAGGGATTATGGTTTTTTCCCAGGGCTTGATCATCAGTGTTTTTGCATCCGGAGTATTTACAGATGCTACCTGATTGATAGGTGTAGGCGATCCGTAATATTCCACCATGATACCATCGAGCATGTTGGGCATGGCTTTACCCGCTCTGATTTTCGTTAATACATTATTCAGGTGATCAACCGCATTATTCATCATTTCGTCGGTATGATCAAGATAGAAATTAATGTCTTCCATGATACTAAATTTTCAAATCCCAGAATTAATTAATCAGCGTTCCTGCGCTTTCGCCATTCATAATTCGGGCAAGATTGCCTGCCCGGTTCATATCAAAAACAATAATCGGTAAATTATTTTCCTGACACAAGGTAAAAGCGGTCATATCCATGATGTTTAACCCTTTTTGAAAAGCTTCCTGAAATGAGAGCTGCTTGTAGCGTGTAGCATCGGCATTTTTCTCCGGATCAGAAGAATAAACTCCATCCACACGGGTTCCCTTAAGCACCACGTCGGCGTGAATTTCAATTGCTCTTAAGGCAGCAGTACTGTCGGTCGTAAAATAAGGATTTCCGATTCCGGCGCCAAATATTACTACCCGGCCTTTTTCAAGATGCCTTTCGGCACGCCTTTTTATAAAGGGTTCGCAGACCTGATCCATATTAATCCCGGACATCAGCCTGGTAAACATCCCCAGTTTTTCAAATGCACTTTGTAAGGCCATGCCATTGATTACGGTGGCAAGCATTCCCATATAATCGCCTTGTACACGATCAATTCCTATTTTTTCGGAATCAACTCCACGAAAGATATTGCCCCCGCCAATTACGATTGCAATTTCTATTCCTTTATCATGCACAGATTTAACATCGAGTGCATATTGTTCAAGCCTGGCAGGGTCGATACCGAATTTTCTCGCACCCATAAGCGCTTCGCCGCTGAGCTTCAGTAGAATTCTTTTAAATTTCATTAAAACGAATAAAAATTAAGCAAGTGCAGGCAAATATAATTAAGTATGATAAGTATGTTAGATGAAACGATCTGCTTTTCATGTTAAAATTGAATAAGTATCTGATTTTTTTCTACACTTTCACCAACCTTAACACGAATTTCTTTTATCACACCGTCAGCAGGCGATTTTATCATATTTTCCATTTTCATTGCTTCCAGCACAATTACATTGTCTCCCTTTATTACATCATCTCCTACCTGGCATTGAATTTCCGAGATCAGACCGGGCATCGGCGCTTTTATGTTACTTATTTCGGATGAGAGTGTCTGATTCATCCCCATTTTCTCAAGTAACAGGTCATGGCGGTCCCGGAGTACAACCTTATGTTTCCTGCCGTTGACTTTCAATACAAATGTTTTATTTCCGGGATCGGCGTCCAATACACTTACTTTATACCTGGCAGGGCCATTACGGGCAATCATTACGCCATCGCCCACCGATGTAATTTCCAGTGCGAAGGCTTCACCGTTTATAATAAAGTGCGGGCCTGCCTGATCTTCGATCTCAAATTCTTCCCTGTTGTTAAGCTTAGCTTTGATCATATTTATTAATAGGTATTCTGGTTTGCAAAAATAGAATTTTATAATTGTTAAAAAGATTTTTTCACATCATAGAAAGGCAAAATTTTACTAAAATATCTTTTTAATACAAAAGTTTGATTAGAATAAAAAAGCCTCTATTTTTGCACTTCCTTAAAAATGGGGTAGGATAAATTTGTGCCGTTTTCAGGGTAATTAAGTTCTTTTATTGATAGTTTCGGGGGATGTCGCATAGTGGCAATTGCAACGGACTGTAAATCCGTCGACTCAGGTCTTCGCTGGTTCGAGTCCAGCCATCCCCACATCCGTTGATACGGATATGCGGGAGTAGCTCAGTTGGTAGAGCGACAGCCTTCCAAGCTGTAGGTCGCGGGTTCGAGCCTCGTCTCCCGCTCTAACATTGGTTGATTGAACGCAGGATGACCGGTTCCGGGTTTGTAATGGATACTTTTAAATCAGCAAATCGCCAACGAATATCAGCCGATGTAGCTCAGAGGTAGAGCGCTTCCTTGGTAAGGAAGAGGTCACGGGTTCAAATCCCGTCATTGGCTCGAAATAATCAGTAGAATG
>QIDJ01000157.1 GCA_003228395.1 Flammeovirgaceae bacterium | reverse complement strand
CAATTGGCTCTGTGTGGATATCCCTATTCTTTCGCGGAATTTCAAACGCCTGATCTTCATCTGATCCCATTAAGGCCGTGTACCCGACAATGTCGGTGAACATAATAGCTGCTAATTGGCGTTTTGGGCTTACTTCTTCCATGACATTAGTTTGGTGAACCCACCTTCGATAATGATATTATGGTTATTTCAAACCAGCTTGTTTCAATATTGAGTAAAAAGTTCCTTTTGGCAAATCTTTTTTAGGATGTGGTATTACAACCCTCTTACCGTTAGAGTGTCTGAATATATGATGACTTCCTTTAATCCTATGAAGCTCAAAACCTTCTTTTTCAACCTTTTTGATTAATTCACTGGAGCTGAAATCAGTCATTTGATATTTGTAGATTTAATTCCAGTAAATTTTCATCAGAAGGAATAGGTAAATTATCAGCCTGAAGTGATTCAATATATAGTTCTATGGCTTCTTTAGCATTTTTTCTTGCTTCTGTTAAATTTTCCCCATATGTGATACAGCCTTCAAGGCTAGGCACGAATACTGTAAACCCTCCTTCTGGTTCTTCGCGGAGTAATATTTTATAATTTCTAATTTCCATTGTATAAAATTACTAGATTATTTTCGATTTGGATATGATCTCTAACTGATAATCTATTTTCCATTATAAAATTTTGACAAGATGCTTACCTGTGGATTTGACCTTTACTTTCCATAATTAATTATCGGTAAACCTGTCTGTCCGGCAGGCAGGCCTACCTTCGTCGAGCGGGCCCGTCCTACTGGGTCATTCGGGCTTGCATGATGGCGGATAATTTATGTTGTTGCGTGATGAAGGTTGTTTTGGCCAACAACTGATTCAAGAAGGTTGTAAAACTTATTATGAATTTAATAGAATTAAGTCATTTAACCCATTATAATTTATATTGTCATAAATCACCCTGTTATCCTATCTGGCACAGGTCTTCCGGTTATGGCATGGTCATGGTACGGTAGCCTGACTTGCGCCTAAATTACATCTCATTTATTTTGTCTGTCAAGGGCCTTTTCGACTTCCCGGATATGCTGATAACCTCCATGGTTATACCTTGGTCTTAATTCCCAGGCGTCTTTGAGAATTTTTAACGCTTCTTCATATCTCCCTTGTTTATACAGTCCCCATCCTTTGGTATCCAGATAATACCAATTGTCAGGCTCGAGTTCCAGGGCTTTTTGTATTAGTTCAACCCCTTCATTTACGTTTATATCATTATTGATCAGGAACCAGGCCATATTATTTAATACTCTAGGAGTCCCGGGATATAATTTAAGGGCATGACGATAATTTATTTCTGCTTCATCAAATAAATTCGCTTCTGAATATATAGATCCAACATCTGAAAGTATTCTTGATTCAGGCCACAGGCTTTTATTCTTTCTAATTGATTGGTATTTAGTTATAAAAATTTCCGCCTCATTTGTATCTCCATGAGAAAGGGCACAAATGGCCTGACCCCTTATGGTGTTGCCAAAATCAGGGATTATGCTTAATCCTGATTCATATACCTCTTTCTCTCTTTTATGTCTATTGACTTTATGGTACGACTTTCCCAGGAAATAATAATTCCATGGATTACGATAATTGGTCCCCCACTTTTTATGAATTTCGATGGCTTCTTCAAAATAAATTATAGCATCTTCATATTGGTTTTTTAGTTGATAGGCTAACCCGAGAAAATACCAATAAGTAGGATTCAGTTCCTCAATCTCCAGAATTTGTTTAAGATACTTGATTTGTTGATCTGGGGTTTCAAAATAATATGCATGGAGGTGATCTAACATAAGTTTCCCTTTCAAGGGCAATTCATGCCTTTTTTTATAAGCCTTATTACACCAATTCTTTGCCTGTTTATTATTCCCACTAACCATACAAGTAAATGACAGAGCTACATAAGCATTAATAAAGTCAGGATCAGTTTCTATAGATTTTGAAAGCCATTCTATAGCCGCCTGGTAATCTAAACTCCTAAATGCGTTAAACCCATGAATATAATATTGAAAAGCTGCAGATGAATTTGTATAAAAAGATCCACGGTATTCAGGTGAATCATACTGTTCAAGAAGCTTTTTAATTTCAAGATAATTCTTTATCAGTCCCGACAGTGAGTCGGCCATGGCAAAAATATCATCCTCGGTGTTCCCGCTTACCTCGTATGTTTTATATATTTCTTCTGTTTCAGCATTCACCAGTTGCGCGCTAACCCTGATATTATTTCCGGCTTTCAGTATGTTGCCAAGGATAAATGTTCTGGTATCAAGTTTTAAGGCAAGCTCACTGGCTTTTGAAGGTGTGATAGAAGCATAAGTCAAATCTCCTGTACCCGCAAGTATTGAATACATAGTCTGATACTGACGAACTGATAGCTCTTTTGAATTTGACAGCGTAGTAATAATGAGATTTTGAAAACCACCCTGCCAGACGTTGTACAGTGAATCCCCTGATAGGTTTTTAAAAGGCATAACGGCAATAGAAATCCTGCCGTCCGGATCTCTGATCTCTTCAAACTTATCTTTTTTGAATATCATTGGGTAAACCAATATCACCACCGCCGCCACCAGTACTGTAAGAATAACAGTCTTTATTTTTTTTAATCGTAAGGCCATGATGGGTTGCCGATGACCATGGATATTTTTCAAATTTTCTGTTGTGTCTTCTTTTAAGGGATGCCCTTCACATATTACTTCATACACCTTCACCGGCCCATCAACATTCTTCAACTTTTTATCACCCATATACCTGGTATTAATCCCTGCCTTGTTTTTTATATCTGAATAGACTTTCTCTGAGATAGCGATACAACCCTCCCCGGCAATTTCCTGCAACCTAGAAGCAATATTAACCCCATCTCCATACACATCTTCCCCGGAAAATACCATTTCGCCTTCATGGATACCGATTTTTAACTGATAATCCTGCTTTTTACATGTTTTCTGGATTTCAATCGCACATTTTACTGCGTCGGAGGCCAGCGGAAAACTGATCAGCATACCGTCACCAATTTCTTTGATAAGCGTACCATTGAAGTTTTTGATAACAGCGTGGTGGATTTCCTGATTCTTCTTAAGCACCTCGAATGCCCGGTCCTCATCTGCTCCCATCAGGGCAGTGTACCCGACGATGTCGGTGAACATGATGGCAGCTAATTGTCTCTTCTGGCTTATCTCTTTCATCGCAATAGTTCGGTGAACCTACCTACTCCCGCCAGGGCGGGATTCGGCGGGCGGGCCCGTCCAAACGCCAGCCCGACAGAGTCATTCTGGCGGGGCTGTTCAGCCGGGCAGGCCCGTCCAAACGCCAGCCGGGCGGGCATAATAGCGGCAAGTTGGCAGATAGGCTCTGACATTGCCAAAAGTTAAGAAAATAGGAGGGATTTTCCTAAATTACTTTCAGGTTCGGAAAATAGAAATGGATGTTCTTCAGCGAAAGTCAATACGTATTCTTTGCCCGGACTACAATCTTATAAGCGCCAAACCCTACATTGGAAGTATCAACAATTGCAATAAATTTCTTTCTCGATTTTTTCATTTTATTCCAGCCTTTCGTTTAATCACTTCCTCAGACTTCCATGCTGCAGGCAGGGAAATTACGTTCCCGCACTTGCCAAATCTGAACTGGCAGGCGGGCTTCCTGATCAAAAAACTAATGTAATAAAACCCAATTGTACCCCTACCCCGTCATTCTCTCCCTGTAATCCTCTTCAATGAATGTTTCAGATCTTTTACCGCCCAATTCCGCAGTTTTTGCAGCATACGCTGCCTGCATCTGGCGGGCAGTGAGTGTAGAACCGTCGTGACTCCACCCGGGAGGCCAGAAAATATACTTTAACTTATCCTTCCATGCAGGCGTCCGCTTTATGTCTTTCCAGATGCATGAAAATTCAAAAACAAGAAAAAACACCCCAAGCGCCCACACTTTCGTGAAAATGGCAATTAAGGAAGATACCCCGGCGATGGTAAAACTGGAAAGTGATTCTTTAAGATTAAACAGATGTTTAGCAAAGAGAAACTCTGCAAAAATCAGCGCTATAAAAAAAGGATAAACATACAGCGCAACTTCTTCAATAATTAATTCCATGAAATTTTGTGTAAATAATAAAAATTAAAATGGGAATCCATTAAAAAAGTACAGATAATAGACAATTATGTCATTATTGAACAAGGTATGAAGCCAGAGGAAACAAACAATATTTTCGTTATTGATATTGAAACAGGCATTTGTGGCAGATTGAAATTTACTACAAACTTCCTTGAGCCATTTATTGTTGAAAACGATAAACTGCTATTGGAAGACGAAGAAGGTAATATTTCACTTTCGTTAGACAAAATATTTAAAAAATTAACTGTGCAGGAGCGCTAAATCCCCTAATCCGGACATTCCCCTTCCGTCCATTTGAGCACACCTGCATTTTCAGCCACACATGCATTGCCGTAGGTTTTACCGTCACAGCCGCAAACGGGCGTATAATCCATGGTGCAAATGGCTTCCGGATTGATTTTACTTTCATCGATACATTGATCATCTATGGTATTGGTATTGCACGTTGATGAGACAAAAAGCAAACCTGTAATAATTACATTAACTGTTTTCATAGCTGTAAATGTAGAAAAATTACGGATGAGTAAAGAACCGTGATCAAAATACCTGTCGGGAAGGATTTATTTTCAGGGGTCCTGTAATTTGTCTGAATCATCGCCAGGCATATTATGTCAGGGGCTGTCTTCAACAAATCTTTTCAGAGCCTGACCGGACAGTCAATAAATATGATTTTCACTGAACTAATCCGGCCATCAATTTCTTTATAAAAGGGACGACCTCAATACTTTAATACCCGAATTGTGACTAAAGTCACATAAAAAACGCTACACTAAGGCGATCTTTGACTGATATTAACTGAGAAATTACAAACCCGTTGGCATGATATGAAAACACATAAACACCAGATCGTAATAATTGGCGGAGGTACCGGCGGCATAATGGTTGCCGCACAACTTCTGAAAGCCCGTAAGGGATTGGATATAGCCATGATCGAACCTTCCGGGACCCATGTGTATCAACCCGCATGGACGCTGGTTGGTGCCGGCCTGATGAAAAAGTCAGCTACGTTGAAGAATGAAAAAAGGTTTATTCCGAAAAAAGTCAGTTGGATCAAAGAGTATGTGGAAAACATTGATCCGGACAGCATGGAAGTAACCTTGCGAAGTGGCGACAAGGTTGCCTACGAATACCTGATTGTAGCGCCGGGCATCCAGATCAACCTCGATGGCATTGAAGGCCTGAAAGAGGCATATGGTAAGAACGGGGTGTGCTCAAACTATGTGGACCCGGATTATACATGGGAGGTCATCCGGAATTTTAAAGACGGAGTGGCTTTGTTCACCATGCCTGCCGGCCCTATCAAATGCCCCGGGGCGCCCCAAAAAATCATGTATCTCGCCGCTGATTATTTTATCAGGAAAGGGCTGGATAAAGCCCACGTGGCTTTTGCTACGCCGGGAACAGTAATTTTCGGTACAGAACCCTTCCGGTCAGAACTGAAAAATTATTTGCATAAATACAATGTTTCGAGGCGGTATGGGTATAAGCTTTACAAAATTGACGGGGAAGCAAAAGAAGCCTACTATACGCGTCTTCCTCTGCCTGAGAACAAAACGGATTATGTTATAAATGACGAGCGAAATGCCGCGGGTTGTATCGCTTTTGTATGGGAAGAAGGCCAGAAACATGTAGTGGAAGAAGAAAACTGCCATATTGATGAACTGCAGGAAAACACCCACTTTGTCATAAAATATGACATGCTGCATCTGGCGCCTCCGCAATCGGCGCCCTCATGGTTCCAGAATACCAAACTGGCAAATCAGGAAGGCGTGAATAAGGGATGGATGGCCGTGGATGAAAATACGCTCCAAAGCCGGTTGTATAAAAACGTATTTGGTGTAGGAGACGTTACCGATCTGCCAACTGCCCGCACCGGGGCCGCTATTCGAAAACAAGCCCCGACTATCGTGGACAACCTGCTTAAGGTTATGGATGGCAAAGACGCCGATTACAAAGGGTACGATGGTTATTCTTCCTGCCCGTTGGTGGTGGCGCATAACAGAATGCTGCTTGCTGAATTTAAATACGAAGGCGTACGAAGTTCGGATCCGTTGCTATCGAAATTTCTTGACACCGGAAAAGCCAGCTATGCCATGTGGCTGATGAAGCGGTATGGACTGCCGTTCCTCTACTGGAATGTTATGCTGAAAGGGTATAAATTCTGATACGGCAAAACTGCTCCAATATCAGAGGGAGCGAAGTATCTCCGCCGTAATCCAGTACTGTTGGGACGTAGTGAACGTTTACGTGCCAGTGGTAGAGTCAATTTAAAAGTGTACATTGAGTGATATTTTATATCTGACATTTCGAATCTATGGCACCCTCTTCAACCCAATCAGGAGGATTTAAGTTAAAATCATTCCCTGATTATAACCGGATGAGCAAAGCTGCAGCCCGGTTTATCTTTCAGGTGGTGACCAAAAAACCCGATCTTCTCCTCTGCCCGGCTACCGGAAGTACGCCCATAAAAACGTACGGGTTGTTTGTGAAAATGGCCATCGACTCCAGTATCAATACAGATGACATGAAAGTGATCAAGCTTGATGAATGGGTAAATGTTCCACCAGATCATCCGGCAACCTGTGAATGCCAGCTTCAAAATCAGCTTTTACAGCCACTGGGAATTAACAATTATTCCGGTTTTGATTCTGAGGCGCCTGATAGTGAAAAGGAACTGGCCAGGACACAGCAATATTTATCAGAAAACGGCCCTGTTGATCTTTGCGTATTGGGTATCGGCCTAAACGGACACCTGGGATTTAACGAACCCGGCGAAATACTGCAACCATTTGCACATAAAGTCAAATTATCCAAAACAAGCCGGACCCACAAAATGCTTACCGGCCTGCATACCAACCCTGAATATGGCCTCACCCTGGGGATGGCCGATATTCTGCATTCGCGAAAAATCCTGTTACTTGTCAGTGGCACGAAGAAAAAAGAGGTCATGCAACGCCTCATGCAAAACCAAATTGATACACGCTTTCCTGCGTCGTTT
>QIDJ01000055.1 GCA_003228395.1 Flammeovirgaceae bacterium | reverse complement strand
CAGGGCCAGTGGCACGGATGTTGGGATGATAATCAGTTTTCCCAAAAAGACATCAGGTGATCCGAAGATATACTTTGATTTTGATGAAAAAAGATATCGGCCGGAAGAAGTATCTGAAGCGCCTCACCCCTATCTGGGCTATAGTCATCTGGTCCGGATGATTGAGGAACATACCTATTACCCGGACTATCCCGGCGCCAGTACCTTTGAAGGAATCGTGTGGGTTAAGTTCACGATCAGCCCGATGGGAGCTGTTATTAATACCCATATATACAAAGGTGCACAATATATTGAAAATCAGGCCCTTGCTGATCTGATAAACGGAAGAGCCATTTATGCAATCAATTCAACCTACCAATACTGGCGTCCAGGTGTTCTGAATGGCAACCGTGTGAATGTGGAGATGATCCTGCCGGTGGCGTTCCGGATAAAATAATCTCAGCCTGATTTTTATGTTAATTGGAATATGCCTTATTATAGGCAATAGCTATTGCCGTTTTGTTGAAAGGTTAGTCAGGCAATTTGTTTAATACCTCCTGTTTAGAATTTCAGCCAGTACAACCGCTTTTTTTACATCTCCTGAGTCCCGCAGCATCGCTTTCAACTCTGCAGCAAGCTTATTTTCCTCTTCTTTAATTCTAAACCCTTTAAAACGGCCAGATAAAACATCTTTTTGTTCCTCTACAATATCAGAAATTGTTTTCAGCTTTTTATCGCCTGTAGCCTTTTTAAATTTTTCTTTTATTTTTCTATCATCAAATGAGGGTAGCGGTCTGGTTTCTGATACAAGCGGCTTGGGCTTATATTCTGTTTCCGGTACAGGTTTCTGTTCTTTTACAGGATCGGGCGCAGTTTTAGCAGCCTGGCCGGTAAGTTCTTTCAGAAGTTCCTCAAAGGATAACTGAGGTTCTTCTGCCGGGTGTCCGCTTTCCTTCTCACTACGCTCACGGGCCGGTTTTGGCGGGGAAATGGTTTTTTTCTTTTTCTTTCTTCCTCTCAACAGAAAATAGAGTAAACCGGCAACAATGTAAAATAGTATTTCAGGATTTTCCATAGCGTTAAACAAAAATAAAAAATTAATTTACTTTTGAGCAATTCATACCGATATTCCGTATGTTAATTTTTTTATTTGATTCATGGAGTTAGAGAAACTGGAAATTAAAGGATTTAAGAGTTTTGGTGATAAAACCATTATTCATTTCGACAAGGGTATTACCGGAATTGTAGGTCCTAACGGGTGCGGGAAATCAAATATCGTAGATGCTATCAGATGGGTGCTTGGTGAGCAGCGTACCAAAACGCTCAGATCGGATAAGATGGAGAATATTATTTTTAATGGAACCAAAAAGCGCAAACCGCTACAGATGGCAGAAGTGTCACTGAGTTTCAGCAATACCAAAAACATCCTTCCGACTGAATATTCAAATGTTACCATTACACGCAGATACTACCGGTCAGGCGAAGGGGAGTATGAATTAAACGGTGTAAAATGCAGGCTCAAGGATATTACAAGCTTGTTTATGGATACCGGTGTCACGTCTAATACGTATGCGATTATTGAACTCGCAATGGTGGACGACATCCTGAATGATAAAGACAATTCGCGTCACAGTCTTTTTGAAGAAGCAGCCGGTATTTCAAAATTCAGAAAACGTAAAAAGGAAACACTTCGCAGGCTTGAGGATACGGATGCCGACCTGGAGCGCGTGGAAGACCTGCTATACGAAATCGACAAAAACCTTAAGTCACTTGAAAAACAGGCCCGGCAGGCAAAAAAATACTACAAGCTAAAGGATGAATACAAGGAATTGAGCATTCAACTGGCCCGGATCAACATGAAGGAGTACAATACGGCATTTCAGAGTCTCAGCAAGAAAATTGAAGAAGAAAACGACAAGAAAATTGGGCTCACGAAGCAAATCGCAGAAATGGAAGCCGCGCTCGAAAATCTGAAAGCCGACTTGATTCTAAAAGAAAAAGCGCTGGCGGCTAAACAAAAAGAGCTCAATGACCATGTAAACAGTATCCGGCAATATGAAAGCGATAAGCAAATCAAGAATGAACGGCTTCGTTTTCTCAAAGACAAAAGCGAAAACCTGAAAGAACAGATTGAACAGGACAAGAAAAGCCACGAACGTGCTTCGTTCAGTATAAACAGCCTTATTCATGAAAAAGAAAATGCGGAAAAAATACGCATAGACCTGAAGGAAAAGCTGGAGGAATTACGTGATGTTAAGGAATTACAGCAATCAAAAACAAACTTGCTGCAGGAAGAGGTGAATGCGCTTGAAGAAGTGTATAAAAGCAAACGTGAAGAAGTATTTCAGATTAGAAAGTCGTTAGAAATCAAGGAAATACAGATAGCTTCGCTCAGGCAGGAAATTGAAAAAACCGCTACAGATACTTCGGAGCAAAGCGCAAGCCTGATCGCATTTGAAAAAAAATCGAAAGAGCTTCTGGAGCAGTTGGACAAAAAGACGCTGGGGCTGGAAAAAATCAAAAGTTCGGATGCTAAACTTAAAGACAGGGTTGAATCCACTGAAAATACCATTGAAGTAATTCGCGAAGAACTCAGCCAGCTTGCCCGTAAACTGGATGCACGGCAGAATGAGTACAACCTCACCAAATCATTGGTTGATAGCCTGGAGGGATTCCCTGAAGCTATCAAATTTTTGACCAAAGACTCGGGATGGGGTAAAAATGTGCCATTACTCTCCGACATTATCAGTTGCGATGAAGCATACAGGGTGACAATCGAAAACTATCTTGAGCCCTTGATGAACTATTATGTTGTGGAAAAAGAAGCCGATGCCTATAAAGCTGTAAACCTTCTCAGTGACGCATCCAAAGGGCGTGCACACTTCTTTATTCTTGAAAAATTTAAGGAATTCCATTCTGCTCCTTCCAAAATCTTCAACAATGCATTTCCGGCATCCGAAATCGTAGAATATGACAGCAGGTATAAAAAACTCATCAGTCATCTTCTTAATGAAGTGTATCTGACTGAAGACAGCGATACCCGGATCCCGGATGATGAAGATTGCATTTTTATTACAAAAAACGGAAAAATTACTAAACGACGCTTCAGTATTTCAGGCGGATCAGTCGGTTTATTTGAAGGTAAAAAAATAGGGCGCGCCAAAAACCTTGAAAAACTTGACAAAGAAATTAAAAAACTGCAAAAACAATTACAAAAAGTAGAAGGTACCCTCAAAGAAAAAAATAATGAACTGGACGAATTGAAAAAAAGCACACATGAAACCGAGCTTGATTCGCTTCAGGAAGAAATCAACCATATCAATGAACAATACATTGCAGTAAGCACAAAGTATGAACAATATTCAACCATGCTTAACAGCGCGGACCTGAAAAAAGAGGATTTGATTGCAGACAGGAAACACCTCGATGCAGAAGTAACAAAACTAAAACCGAAGAGCACATCCGAAGAAAAGGAGCTTGTCGGAATTGATTCAAAACTCAGGGAATTTCAGGAAAAGCTGAAAGAGCAAAATCAACTTTACAATGATAGAAGTACTGCGTTTAATGAAGAAAATATTTTCTTCCATCAGCAGGAAAACCGCGTCAGCAGCATCGATCAGGAGATCAGCTATAAAAAGAACACGCTTGAAGCCACACAGGAACGAATTCTTAAAAATACGAAGGAGTTGAAAATAAACGAGGCTGAAATCAAGGAATTGATTGAAAAGACGACCTCGGGCGATGACCGGCTTGTTCGTATGTACACCGAAAAAGATGTCCATGAAAAATCTGTGAACGAGGCTGAAAAAAGATATTATAACGCCCGGGGAGAAATAGATAAGACCGAAAAAGAAGAACGTGAAATTCAGCACCGGCGCGAAAGCATTGATTCGATACTTATGGAAATGCACCATAAGCTGAGTGATATAAAAATTGAATTGAATGGGGTAAAAGAAAGGCTGTCAGTGGAATTCAATATCAATATCGATACCCTAAAAGATATAACTGATGCAGACGCCGGCGGCGATGAAGAAGAAATGAGGCAAAAGGTTGAAAAAATACGCCACCGGCTTGAAATCATGGGCCCGATAAATCCAATGGCTATGGATGCCTATGAAGAAATTCAGGAGCGTCATGCTTTTATTACCGCACAAAAGGAAGATCTGGAAAAAGCAAAAGAATCACTGCTTACTACCATTGGGGAGATCGACATGGTTGCCAAAGCAACATTTCTTGAAGCCTTCGAACAAATAAAAACCAATTTTATCGGCGTTTTCAGGTCGTTGTTTACCGAACACGATGACTGTGATCTGGTATTGTCAGATTATGAGAGTCCGCTGGATTCCTCTATAGAGATCATAGCAAAACCGAAAGGAAAGAAACCCCTGACAATCAATCAGCTTTCAGGAGGGGAAAAAACGCTTACTGCTACCTCCCTGCTTTTTGCCATTTACCTGTTGAAGCCTGCCCCATTCTGTATTTTTGATGAGGTGGATGCCCCGCTTGACGATGCAAATATTGACAAATTCAATCAAATCGTTCATACGTTTTCACGGGACTCACAGTTTATCATCGTAACACACAATAAACGCACTATGACCAGCACTGATATTATTTATGGTATTACAATGGCAGAACAGGGCATATCTAAACTCGTGCCGGTTGATCTCCGCCAGCTTGCCTGATCTGATTTCATATAAAATAGCACGTGATCTTGTCTCTCCTTCAACTTTGTTAATAAATACAGGCACAAGTCGGGACCACGCTGACACCCATGCACGTATTTGTGCCAGGGTATTATTCCTCCATACAAAATAAACCCCGCTAAAAACCCCTATGTACTTATGCTTCGGTTTTTTTAACCCGGCTGAATTTACGTTTGTTGGGCAACGGATCACCCGGATAATCGAACATCCCGTACATTTTTATTGTTTCGGATACTTTGTTTGGCACAAATTCCTCCCATCCGGGTTTATTGGTACGTATCATTTCCAGCACTTTATCCGAAATAATTTTCAGATTATCCACATTTGCATCAGGCAAGCCCGCGATCTTGCTATTAGTGGTCAGGTAATTCAACAATGATATTAATTTATCAGATATTTTAAAATCGCTGATACGGTAAAGATCCTGAGGCGCTTTGCGATTCAACGACGGATATACATAAAGTTTCACATTACGCCCGAACAAAATACCAAAGGCTTCCAGAATTCCACCGATCAGATCCTCATAATATGATTCATCAAAAATATTATGCAGGTTGTAAATTCCCAGTATGATACCAATTTTACAATTACGTGTAAACTGAGACAAATATCTCACGAGCCGGTAATACTCACCATAACTCGAGATAATCACATTTTGTCCAAGGGAGTTCAGGAGATCCACCGTATGTAGGTATTCTGTAAGATCAATTTTATCCCCTTTCTTTTTAAGATCTCTCAGATTAAGCTCCGCCAGGGTCATGATATTATCTTTATCCACCTCAGGTTCTTTACAGAATTGCCTGTATCCGGAGAGCATCATATCCACATTCACGTGTGTGACAGGCCGGAAGCGTCCGCGTAAAATCAGGACATTTTTTTTATACAATGATTCTGATGGCTGCATAACATGCCCGTTCCGGTCAAACATTGCCAGCCTGCTCATACCATTTTTAACCAAAAGCAGGCTCATCAGCCTGTTATCCACATGTTTGAAATCCGGACCGCTGATGCGGAACATATCCACTTCAACCCTCCCCTTATCCAGGTTGTCAACAATCGAGATGAGCAATTCTTCCGGATCTTCAAGATGAAAACATGCAAATATCAGGTTTACACCAATATAACCCAGCGCTTCCTGCTGCCAGTTGGCATTGGTATCTTTTAGCCTGATATGAATTATGCAGTCATTGGGTGGCGCCATTGGCGATAACTGAAACCGAACGCCAATCCATCCGTGGCCCTGATTGGTTTTACTGTAGTTGATTGTTTCGATCGTATTGGCAAATGCAAAAAAGCGGGTGTCTTTCGCCTCTTCTGTCAGCCTTTTTTGCAACAATCCGAATTCTTTGTCCAGCATTTGCAAAAGGCGTTCCTCGCACACATACCGTGAGGTACTCCCGTAAATGGCGTCGCTAAAACTCATATCATAGGCGGATATGGTTTTGGCGATGGTTCCGGATGCACTTCCAACTTTAAAAAACAGCGCTGCCACCTCCTGACCGCCTCCGATTTCAGCAAATGAACCATAAATTTTTCTATCGAGGTTCAACCGGAGCGCCCTACCTTTTGTGGTAAGCTTTCTTAGTAAATTCATCATGTAGCTTTGTTTGGTTTGTAAATTTATGTTTTTAACGCAAAAACAGCCCATTCGATTCATTCTATTTCACCTGATGTACATTTAATTTTTATTTGGGAAAATGATTAGCTAAATTGAGCCTTGTCAGCATCCGGAATAAATGGATGGATGTTTATAATTATTTTTTGACTTAACCCTTAAAACATGGCGCATCTTGAAGTTCTTGATTTTATTACGTTACTGGTAGTTATGGCGGCATTCTTTCTGCTGATGAATGTGAAATTTCTCAAACTACCGTCCACCATCGGATTAATGATACTTGCTTTATCATTGTCATTGTTCATTATTTTCGGCGAAACGCTGTTCCGTACCCTTAAAGACCTGTCAACCAACCTGATGGAACAATATAATTTCTCTGATGTGCTGTTCAAAGTAATGTTGAGTTTTCTGCTTTTTGCCGGAGCCCTTGAAATGGACCTGAGAACAATGGGAAAAGAGAAATGGACAATTCTTATATTGGCAACCTTCGGCGTAATCACTTCAACATTTCTGGTAGGTACTGCCATCTATTTTCTTCTGCCGTATGTAGGTTTACATCTTGATTACATTTATTGCCTTCTTTTCGGCGCTTTGATCTCGCCTACAGACCCGATCGCCGTACTGGCAATGATCAAACAAACCCATGTTTCCAAAAATCTAGAATCACAGATTGCCGGTGAATCCCTGTTTAATGACGGTGTGGGTGTGGTGGTGTTTCTGACCATTCTGGGAATTGCTTTTCCTGCAGCCACAGGCGGACATGGCGGGGCAGAAATTTCTGTCGGTACAGTTGCATTCCTGTTTGGCACCGAAGTGATCGGCGGATTACTTATGGGGGCTGTTTTTGGTTATATCGGCCTTAAATTGCTGGT
>QIDJ01000096.1 GCA_003228395.1 Flammeovirgaceae bacterium | reverse complement strand
GCGAAAAGGGCTATTGCACAAAGTACCACAGACCTGCCCGCCGTTGCACTATGGCAGGCGGGAAAGCCACAGAGGTTCACAAGGAAAAAATAGTTATTTTGTTTATGAAATGTGCATTCAACGCAAAAATCATCCTTTTATCTTTGCTTCATAAGTAAACATGATGCCGATAATATGATTTGCCTTCGGTTTTTTTACATTTCCTTCCTCCTCATACTTGTTATAGGTGCTAAGCTCCAGTGATTTTGTAAGCTTCCAGTCAAAACCGGCTGTAAAACGCCAGGCCCGGGGTTCATTCTTTTGATTAAACCTGTAAAAATGCTCAAAAGCCAGAAACGGATCGGCTTTCTTGCTCAGGTTATATTCGAGTGTAAATTTATTTCTGAGAAAGGTGAATTTTTTTTCTGTGTTTTGTTCTTTGGTGTCCTGAAATTTCAAACGGTATTGAAACGACAACGGAAATTTCTTTTTACTCCAGCTGTAATACCCCGAAACTGATATTCGTGACCGGTTATCATCGTCGGGCCTGATGGTATAGCGGTATTTCACTTTGAATGAGATATGCTTATTCAGTTTGTACCGCAGGCCCGGTTCGGTAAATGTGCCTTTGTAAGACGAAAGCGTATCATCGAACCGCACCTGTTGCTCGATTTCGGCTCGGAATTTCTTGTTTAACTGCAATTCAAAGGTGGCTCCGGTCCATAATTCGGTGTCGATGATATCCTGGGCAAACAGCGCAGTACCAGTGAGCCAGCAGAGGATAAAAATAATTCTATTTATTGTGTTTTGTCTTAACCAATGCTTTTTCATTCGACGCATAAAAGGCTTTACTGTTTAAAGATATCAGGATAATTATATTATATCTCTATTAATAATTCCTTTTTAAGCCGAACCGGAGTAATTTGGACGTAGCACGTATGAAAGTTAATAGTTGCGCTTTATCGTTCACAAATAAAACCACATCATGAAAATTCATTTCATAAATTTACTCTGCTTGATAATTATCGTGTCATTGACCACCATTTCCTGTAAAAACGAAGGTACGAAGAAAAGTACAGAAGCAGGTGAGTCCGGATCACAACCGGAAACCGGATGGGAATCGTTGTTCAACGGGACCGACCTGACCGGGTGGTACACGTATCAGCGGCAACCGGAACCGGCCTCCGAAGTGGCCGGTATGGCCAGGGATGAAGAAGGCAACTACATTGATCCGATTGGTATCAATAATGATCCGCTCGATGTTTTTACCGTGGTTGAAGAAGACGGGGAAAATGTCATCCGCATTTCCGGGGAGGTATTCGGCATATTGGTGACCGAAAAAGAATTTGAAAACTATCATTTAAAGGTGGAGTTCAAATGGGGTGACAAAAAATATCCGCCCCGGGAAGATAAAAAGCGGGACAGCGGCATCCTGTATCACTCCATTGGTCCTGAGGGCGCCTGGGGCGGGGTTTGGATGAAATCGCTCGAGTGCCAGGTGCAGGAAACCGATTGCGGGGATTATATAAGCGTGGATACCGTATATGTGGATATTCCGGCTGTGAAAAATGAAGAAGATGGCCGGTATTATTATAATCCGGATGCGGAAAGGTTAACCTTTCAACCTGAGCGTTCCTATTGTAACAAAGAAGCGGATTATGAAAAGCCAAACGGGGAGTGGAATACGATGGAGATTTATACTTTTAACGGTACCAGCATCCACGTAGTAAACGGGCAGGTAAATGTGCGGGCTTATAACAGCAGGTATCTGCAGGATGGCGTTGAAATGCCGTTAACCAGGGGCAAGATCCAGTTGCAATCGGAAGGGGCTGAAATATTTTACAGGAATATTCAGATTGTGTCCATTACGGAAATACCGGGGGATCTGCTTTAACATATTGCAATACCATACTCCCACTGTTTCAAGCATCCGCTTGAACTATCCAGTATAATTCATGTTCTTACCCCGTTCCTGTTTACTGGTTTCGTATTTTGGCATCCGTAAGAATTTAAACTTTTTACAATATTTTATGAATAGATGCCATTGTTAATCGTTTTAATGTAAACAAATATTTGCAACCATCTGGCGTCAGAAAAGTGATTATTGTATATTGGAAACCTTTATCATTCGATGTCAGAGAAAACGAATATTCACATGCAGGCACATCTTTAAAACATACTTCTGATACCAAAGAGTTAAGCCCGTGAAAAGAAATACCCACAATAAGATAAAGTTATTCCTGCTGGTTTTTCTGATCGTTCTTTTTGCCGGAATTCCACCAATCCTGTCTGTCAATGATGGTCTCCCGTATATGCACTTTTGGGATGAACCACTGCTGGCAACGGGAGCCCTGAATGGCATCATTATACCACGCATTACTCCGGATGGTGCGGAAACGGCTTACGGAGGCTTCATGCGCGATGCTTCCATGCTCATAGATTTCTTCTATTTCCAATATTTGAAACTGGTACCACATTTTGAGGTTTATAATATCCATGACATCAAGACGGACCTGGACGGGCTGCAGCACACCCTGTCGCATTCGGGATTTTATTACTGGAACCGGGTATTTGCTTCTGCAATCTATGTGCTGGGATATGTATTTCTATATTTATTGGGTCGTCTGCGGGGTGGTATTGCCACAGGATTGATAGCCGTGATCATTTTAGCGTCGATCAATATATATTACTACTCGTCATACCTTGTAAAGACGGATATACCCGTAAGCACCTGGGTTATCGGAACCATGTATTTTGCTGTCCGGTTTAATCATACCAAAAAATTTCCGGACTTAAAATACAGCCTGGTTTGTGTGGGTCTGGCCATGGCCACCAAGTACACCGGGGCGCTGGCGTTTTTAATTCCCGCCTCCTCCTTTGTTATGAATATGGATCTTTTCGACTGGAAACATAAAGCCAGGCAAATTAAACGGCTTTTATTGTGGAGTTTAATTCCATTAGGAGTATTCGTTTTGTTTAATCCGCTGATATATATATTTCCAAAAGCGCTTATTGAACGGATAATTTGGTTAGGAGAGATATATAAGACAGGTGCAGGTAATTTCAGCAAAGAACCTGGTTGGGATCATCTGACCTATCAGGTGGGGGAGTTTATTACGAATTTGGGGATTCCATATTTCACCCTGGCGCTTATTGGCTTACTTTTGGGTTTTTATATGTTCGCCAAAAGAAGAGATGCCGATGCGAAGAATTATTCCTCCGACATTTTCATTTTAACATTTTTCCCGGTCGTGTATCTGCTTTATGTTACCATGCAATACCGGGTAGCCTATCACCGGAATTTCCTGATGTTCTATCCCATCCTGGCCTTGCTGGCTTCGGAAACGATTGTTTGGTTTGGAAAAATCTTTGCCGGAAGATCAAAACAACGCAATAAATGGCAACAATGGATTTTGCCGGGAACGATCGCACTTGTTTTTTATAGTTTGTTTCCCAAAATAAAGGGGATATATAAGCTCAGTTTAACGATTCACAGGTCTTCCGAAACCCGCACACAGGCATTTCAGTTTTTGAAAACAACAGTTAACCCCGATTCGATTTTTTTGGGAATAGAGAAAGGCTTGCGGGTAAGCCCGGAGGATCTGCGAACAGCAAAACTGCCCTATGGTTACTTCAACATTTCGGAGCTGGATATAGCCACTGCCGGATTCACACATCTTCTCGTCCCATCCTACGACTACCGTCCCGGGGAACTGGATACCGTATCCGCATCACTGAAGGCCCGGATTGACACAATAATTTCAGAGCGGTTAATTCATTCCATCGAAGGAAACGATCTTAAATATTATCATGATCAACTGGGTTGGGAAGAGCCGATCGTAAACCCGGAAGTCAATATTCTCACGGGAGCCGGTTTTCCTCCTCCGTTAATGGAAACATTTACCGTACCACTGGCGCAGCGAAATTATTTATTGGTGTATGGGGATGCACGGATTATTATTTACTCAGGAATGGTTGAAGAGGGACTATACACCCTTAGTTTCAACTATCATGGAACGCCTGCCCTGCAGGTGTACCCGGAGATCAACGTGTATGTAAACGACGAGGTGATCTTTTCAGGCGCCGTGGACCATGAGGAGTTTTTGCACAAAGAGATCCGGATTGCGATTGCTGAAGACGCGCACATCACCGTATCGCTTCAGATGATGAACGATTTCAATGACAAGGAAACAGGAGAAGACCGGAATATTTATATCAGTGACCTGGAGTTGAAAAAGGAATAATTCCAATCTTGTTTGCAACCCGGATTAAGCTCCGTTTTGAAAGAAAAGACAAAAAGATGACCACCTCACCGGAAACAACTATTGTGGAAAATTCATTCTGTTTATAATCGATTGAAACCGGGGTTCTGTTCTCAGATCGTCAAAAGAAGGGTCCACGTTTATCCAGGTTAGCCAGGTGGCCCTTTCCTCATAACCTTTTTCCAGCCAGGTTAGGGCTTCCTCCTTGTTCCCCAGCCCAAGGTTGATCCTGGCGACATTAAAAGCCGAAACATATTGTCGCTTTGCCCTGATGTTGAGCTCATCGAGTTCGCTGACAGCCAGCTCTGTCCGGCCGGCTCTGGCATACACATGGGCCAGAAGTGCACTTATTTTAGTATCGGTGCCGGAGGTCAGGTTTTTACCCTTGACCAGGATATCAATGGATTTCATGTATTGACCGGATTGTTCATAGGCCATACCCAGCCACAGATAAACAGGCAGGTAGTCCGGCGCCATGTTGAGCGTTTTTTGTCCTTCTGCGATAGATTCATCAAATTTCCGGGAAAAATAATAGGACATCCCCAGCAGGGTACTGATGATCAAATCGAGCGGATCATGTTTTTGTGCCTGTCTGGACTGTATAATAGCCTCATCCAGGCGCCCGGCAGCCATCAGGTATTCCGCATACCAGTGATTCGCCGTAGCATAACCCGGATTAAGGTGAAGGGCGCTTTTAAATGATTTTTCTGCCGACTGCCAGTCCCAGTCAAAAATAGTTTGTGTGTAGGCCAAAGCCGTATGGGCTTCGGCAAGGTCCTCATTGAGTTTCAGCGCCTCCGTGGCATATTTTTTAGCTTCCGGGAACACTTTTTTTGGAGCATACAGCTCGTAGAAGCCAAGTAAATTATAGGTATTTGCCAAACCGGCATAAGCAGGCGCATATGCTTTATCTGATGCAATGGCTTCTTCAAACAATTCTTTGGCCCTGGGCAGCCCTTCTTCTCTTTTATTGAAATTAAATCTTGCCTTCAAAAAAGTATCGTAAGCCTTAAATACTTTTGTTTGATGTTTAAATGGATTTGTTGGCGGCTGGGGAATTTCCAGGAATTCCAATACATTGTTGAAGACCACTTGCTGAATATCAAAGACCGTTAGCGTACCACTGTCGAAATGTTTTGTCCAGTGTACTTCGTTATTCACGACGTCTTTGAGGCTTACCCTGGTATGAGGGCGCTCACCATATTCTAAAACTTCTCCTTCCAATACATTTTTGAGCGATACCCGCTGGATGATCTCGTGGAGGTCGGTCACTTTCCTGAAACCGGTTGTTGAATTTCGCGAAACAACCGTCAATCCGGGCACTGATGAAAAGGCAAAAATTAGATCCTCAGCCAGACCGGCGGCATAATAAGTAAGGTCTTTACCAGCCGTCTTAGCAAATGGCAGGATGGCCAGCGATTTCTTTTGACCGGGAAAGCGGGGCTGAGGCCGGTCGGTAATTGAGTCAACCGTCTGTTTCCCGGGATGTTGCTTTTTCTGCCTGTTTGCAAGCCAAAGGAGGAGGAAAATGACAGGGAAAACCGTATATGCGCTTACTTCAACCCATTTTATTACCCAGGGAGATATTTCTAATAAAAATGTTGACCAGGAAATGAGTTGTACTACTCCCCAGGCCAGTACGAAATAAATCAGTGCGATTCGAAGAATTTTAAATTTTTGATTGTCTTTTGAACTCATCAATAACGGTTGATTTGGGAAATGCTAAATTACATAACTCCTTGGTAGTGATATGCAGAAATTTGAATTTGGTTACTGTTACTGGTCGTAGCGTCCGCTACGACCTGAATGAAGCGTAATATTAACTTCAGATTTGGCACAAGCGGATGCTTGTGCCAGTGGTTTCGGGTAATCCCTAAAATCACTGGCACAAATCGAACCGAATTAGCCATAAACTAATAGGATAGATACTAACCAAAGGGTTAGAATATTATTTTTGTAGTCATCATATCAACCGTCATTCAAATGCCCGATTCAATATTTTCTGCCGATGGGATTATATGAATTTCAAATCCTGATCTATGGTTTGCTCAGGTTTATCACCCTATTCCACTCTATTAACCTGCAGGGTGTGACAGAAGTTCCAGACTTTATTTTAATGAGAGATGTGGTCATTGCTATGTATTTTTGTTTATTCCCTTAGAAATTAATTCCTGATGTATTTGTTATTTTAGGTTGTATCACCTTCTTGGATGATGTAACAATTCTAAATCGTGTAATTAAGATTTTATCCAGGTTAGCCATAAACATTTCTTGAAATATATTTTTGACTTTAGGATCATTCGGCCTATTAGAAGTCCACGTAACATCTACCGAAATTATTCGGTTTGGATTAATTTGAATTGAGGGCGGACGTAAAAGCCTAAACAAATCCTCTTCTGGAAAAGATACTCCATATGTTCCTTTGACTTCCTGAGGATAATTTAGTGTCATTGTAATTTCCCTGATATCTACCGGCCTAAATCCCAGGTTTTCCAGGGATAATGAAGTTCTTAATCTTAAACTTTCGCCATCAAAACCCAAATTTGAATTCGTAATCATAGCCCAGATTTCATATTCCGGCTTTACATTTTTACGATCCCAGAACATTAATTCAATATCATTTTTAGAAGCATTTCTTGTAGTGGTACCCGAACGAACAAATATTTGATGCTGACGGTCTTTATATGATCTTAATACGTGAGGCTTGTCAAAAGAAGGATATAAATGTATAACGCTCAGTGAATGATCCTCGAACCGAATATCGCGAACCTCAAATTTGAAGGGATAGGATACCCTTTTTATTACGATGTCTTGTATTTTACTTTCATCATCCAAGTTAGCGTCAGCTAATCGCGCATCATGATAAGAATAATCTCTTGGATTAAATCCTATTACTATATATCCGTTAGGGCCAAAACTGTTAGCAATAGCTGATGTATCCTTAAGAAACTCATCTTTATCTTCATTAGAACTTAAATCGTAC
>QIDJ01000041.1 GCA_003228395.1 Flammeovirgaceae bacterium | reverse complement strand
TTTTCTTCTTTAAAAATCCGGATGAAGATGGCCTTGCCAATAGTCAATCCCTCTTGTTTTATTTTTTCCGTTACAATGGGTGTGACACGGCGTATTACCTCGGCTGATCTGGCAGATACGGGTATCTGCGCACTAACAAAATTCCTACAGATAAGGAGAACGCAGAACACCAACATACACCTGAAAGTGTACATTGAAATAAAAGCCAAACAATTACGCATGGAATGTGTATTACAGAAAGATAAATCTACTACATTTTTTCAGGCTTGTGCTGGGAAAACGCAGTGTCCTGGTGTTTTAGTGTGAAATAGGGACATCCAATTGGAGATGTGACAGCAGGAATTCAGTTATATATGAAAGGATTAAGGGCTTTGCGTGTTTTTTTAAGAATGGAATTTTTTTGTGTTTTTCGTTGAATGCGCTCTTTATAGGTGTGAACATCATGGGGAGATAGTGAAAGCTTTTCGGCTATTCCCATATCCGTGTATCCCTCAAGCATCAGAAGTAATACGCGTGATTCCACTTTCGTAAAATTTATTTCTACCAATCCAATGCGCATTGATTCATATTATTTATCAAGTGGAATAGCTATCAAAAACCGGTTTTTACGTTCACTGCCAATACTTAGTGAATTGATTTTGAAGGGTACGGTATCATTTTCACGATCCAACAGCCGGAGACCTGGCTGTCCGTTTGTTTCAGGTAATTTGTTTATCATATTTTTAAAAGCTACCTGATCATCCGGGTAAATTTTGGAAAGAAGCTGGTTAAGTGAATAGGGCTATTTCATTCGCTGCTCTTCACTGGTTGCAATGGAAGAACTTATAAACGGAACATTTTTGCTTTCTTTATCCACCAAAAACAATACATTCAGTTTTTCAAGCCAGTAAGAACATTTCGGTATTGCTAAATCATTGAATCTCATTTTAGATAAAGAGCTTGGTTTATATTTAATGATAAAAAGCACCAGAGGTAACCCGGATAAGTAAAAAAAATTTAATTAAAAATGTAAGATACTGACAGTCAAATAAGTCAAGCCTGAAAAATAATGTTGTCTGTCACTGAAAGCAGGAGTTTGGTCATTGATCGGATTTGGTAAGGACCTTGTTTCTTTTTATTTTCGTTGAATGACTTTTTCGGCCGCCGCTGCAATTTTTTCGGCGCTCAGGCCATATTTGGCGAGTAACTCCAGTGGTTTACCACTTTCTCCAAACAGGTCATTGACACCTACGAATTCCATCGGTACCGGCCTGTGCTGGGTCAATACACCTGAGATGCTTTCACCCATACCCCCGAATATCTGATGTTCTTCAGCAGATACGGCGCATCCTGTTTTAGCGGTCGAAGCCAGAATCGTTTCCACATCGATCGGCTTGATGGTGTGTATATTTATGATTTCAGCGCTGATACCCTTTTCGGCGAGGATGGCTTCAGCTTCAATGGCCTGCCATACCAGGTGGCCTGTAGCAAATACTGAAACATCAACTCCCTGGATTAATATTTGTGCTTTCCCGATTTCAAAGGGCTCATCTTCTTTTGTAAATACAGGCATTTTAGGCCTTCCGAATCTCAAATACACGGGGCCCGGATGATCGGCAATAGCCATGGTAGCAGCTTTCGTCTGGTTATAATCACAAGGACAGATTACTGTCATATTCGGAAGCATTTTCATCATCCCAATGTCTTCCAGCATCTGGTGGGTTGCACCATCTTCACCCAGGGTAAGGCCGGCATGCGAAGCGCAAATTTTCACATTTTTGTTTGAATAGGCTATTGACTGCCGGATCTGATCAAATACCCTTCCGGTGGAAAAATTCGCAAATGTACCGGTAAAGGGAATCTTACCTCCAACCGTCAGCCCGGAGGCCAGCCCCATCATGTTGGCTTCACTGATGCCTGCCTGGAAAAACCTGTCAGGAAACTCCTTTTTAAAATCATTCATTTTCAACGAACCGGTAAGGTCTGCACAGAGCGCAACGATATTGTTATTGCTTCTGCCTATTTCAAGCAGACCTGCGCCGAAACCTGACCGGGTGTCTTTTTGCTCCGCGTATGTGATTTTTGTCATCAGTTAAAGAGTTTGATGGAGGTAGATTCGTTTGATTTTATTGTGAAATATTTGATTGCCGTGTATTTGCTTCCAAAGGTGACTTTTGTGCGATATGCAATTTTATAATTTCCGGGCTGCATTGTCAATTTAGTTGTGGTATTTTTCGTGTCCAGGTTGATCACCCATCTTTCATTTCCTTCTTTGTCCAACTCATAGATGGTGCCGTAAATGTAACTGGAAGAAACAAGGTTGACCAGGCCGGGCGCAAGAAGTAGTAAGTCAGTAGTTTTTTTATGGCTTATCTGAATGCCCTGAAAAATTGTTTTCGGAAGCGTCAGCACTTCAGCGTCGTAGGTGCCGGTTAAATAATTTTCAGTGCCCGGTACGTCCATCACATGAAAAACATTGTTTGTGCCTTTATATTTCAACAATGCCTTAACTCCCGTTGAATACATGCCGGCATTCGGCAGCTCAATATGGAGTTTTCCCTGTGGCGCCGGGATGCGAATCTCATTGTGGCGACCACCGGTAATTTCCACGTCCTTCCTTAACACAGGAGGAATTGTATTTACATTGATGTTATATGTGATCACCGATTCTATTTCGAGTGTGTCCGTTAATCCTTTTTTATCCCTGTAATGCACAAATTCGTAAACCGGATCGCCTGTGATACTATTTATAAACGACACGTTTATGTTTGTTTCGTTGGGCAGGTTTTGGTTATCCGTAAGTTCCACCGTGACGGTTGTTTTTAAAAGACTTTGCTGCAATGCCACGTTTAGCGCCTGTCTGAAGTCACGAATTTTCCTGGCGTCAAAGTAAGTACCCGTACATCCAAATTGATTTTGATAATCTTTATCCATGTTGAGTCCGATTACAAAGGGTTTAAGGAAAATACCTTTTTTCTGCAAAGCAACTGATACGGCACAAGGATCTCCGCCACATGATTCGACGCCGTCGGTAATGATGATAATGATATTCCGGTAGTCGCTGGTTACAGGAAAATCACCGGCGGCCTGTAATAACGAATAGGCTATGGGTGTGGTACCTTTTGGTTCCAGGTTTCGTATTTTTTCAATTATCTGATCGTGTACAGAGATCCCGAAGGGTACTTCAAGACGTGTATCTTCGCAATTTCGCTCCTCCGGTGTATGCTGATGCCCGTAAATTCTGAGTGCCAGCTCCACATTTTTATTGACCCGCAAACTGTCAACAAGATCAACTAACAATCCTTTTGCTGCCCGGATTTTTAGTGTTTTCTCCCATTCACCGTACATGCTTGCAGATCCGTCGAGTAAAAACAATAGTCTTGTTTTTTCCGGTATCCGCTGGGTAATTTCCTGTGCAGACAGCGTGGAAGCCATCAGGCAGATTAATCCCAGATATAGTACATAAACTGTAAAGCGCTTTTTAAGCAGCATTAGTTAGTAGTCGCCAAGTGTTTCTTCGAGTTGCGTAAGGGCAGATTCCAGTTGTTTATCGTTGGGAGGAATACCGTGCCATTCGTGTGTGCCCTCCATAAAGTCAACGCCTTTTCCCATTTCGGTTTTCATCAGGTTTACCACCGGTTTACCACGCCCGGCAAGCGACCTGGCAAGTGTCATGTTGGAAATAATATCATTCATGTCGTTGCCCTCAGACTCTATCACTTCCCAGTTGAAGGCCTCGTATTTGGCTTTAAGATTCCCCAATGTGATGATCGAATCTACCGGTCCGTCAATCTGCTGCCCGTTATAGTCAATGGTGGCGATCAGGTTATCCACTTTATTATGCGCGGCAAACATGGCTGCCTCCCAAATCTGTCCTTCCTGCTGTTCTCCGTCGCCCATGAGTACATATACCATGTGATTGTCGCCGTTAAGTTTTTTTGTAAGCGCGGCGCCTACAGCTACTGACAGTCCCTGGCCTAACGATCCTGAGGCTACACGAACTCCAGGCAAGCCTTCCTGGGTAGCCGGATGTCCCTGAAGCCTTGTATTAATTTTACGGAATGTTTTCAGCTCTTCCAGATCAAAATACTTGTTTCGTGCAAGCACACTGTACCAAAGTGGTGAAACGTGTCCGTTCGAAAGAAAGAACAGGTCTTCACCGGTCCCGTCAGGATTGAAATTCGGACTGTGTTTCAGAATCCGGAAATACATAGCAACCATAAAATCAGTACAACCAAGCGATCCGCCGGGATGTCCTGATTGAACGCTGTGAACCATTCGTACGATGTCTCTGCGGACTTGTGATGCAATACGGTTGAGTTGGGGGATAGTTATAGGATCGGCCATGAATCAAAAAAGTTTTAAGAAGAAAAATATATGTAAATATAACAGGATTGTGAAAAGTTCGTGATTCGTACTATCCGAATTTCAGTATTCAAATTATTTCTCACTTTGAAGCAGGATTTTAGATTTATACACCTTTTCGTTTCCGGCATTATCGGTCACCTTCAGTACAAGCCGGCCTTCAAAGGGCTGCTTCTCATCCTGTTTCTCCGACCAAATCTGCCTGGTTTTCGGATCATATTTCATCAGCACCCAGGCATCATTTACAATTAACTCATAGGATTTTATTCCTGATAACTTATCATTGATCCTGAATACAAGTTTTTCACTGTTTATAATAAGCGGGCGGATTTCAGGTGGAATGGAATCTTCCACCAGAGTAAAGGATCCAAAAGTCCGCGTTTTAAATATTATTTTATCTCCGTCCCATGTACCCCCGGTAAAGGAGAAATTCCCTGCATCGTCCACCGAATATACATGCGTTCGGTCTCTTGCAGGATAATGGTTGTCAGGAATAAGCGATAATTCAATATTGGATCTGACCGGATATTGATCTGATCCAAATAAAAACAACTCCCCTGTTACGTTAAAATCCGGATCATATCCAACATCCAGGTAAATGGTATCGAACAATGATCTTTCGTTGAACCTGGCTTCGATGTGCGGACTGTAAAATCGATATTCCTGCTCTGAAGGAATCATAGCATCTATACTGAAATACTCTTTGGTATTACAAAGTTCAACCGAGTCGGGAATACCGAATTTTAAATCCCATAAATAAACATCCATGTTGTTAAATGTGTAGGAAGCATCAATAAGGTAGCTGCTAAGCCCGGAAAAGAATACCGCAGGTTCATATCTTCCGTTTTCCGTATTAGCAGAATAAACCATCAGGGTATTATCCAGAATTTCGTAAGTACTTTCATCCAAAGCCGTCAGGTTGGATCCTGCAATTGGTGACGGAAGCAAACTGCATTTTAGATTAAGCATTAAAAAAGACCGGTTTCGGTAGGTATCGTACATGTTGATTACCAACTCATGTTCGCATTCGGTATCGAATGTGAGTATACCATTGTCTTTATTTGTCGTATAAAAATCAAGTTCATTCCCATTAGCAACATATAGTTTATGAAACCGTAAGCCCGTTTCCCTTAGCTGCCTGTAATTTATATGGTTGTAAAAATTCCTGCTTTTCGAAAATGGGATCTCCCGTATTACCTGCCTGAACACTTCCTGACTATCAATTTTCATTACAATTTCGTTAATACCGGTACGAAATTTTGTCCAATCCTGCCGGTCATAGGCAAAAAGCTCTACTGCGATACTCCCATATACCTGAATGGGTTCTTCCACGATATAATGATTTCCGGATTTGATTACGTCAAATTCAAATCTTCCAAACCGGTTATTTATTCGTGCCTGTTTATCCATGGTTTTCAGGGCAATTTTTCTTACTTCCGGCGCCCGAGTATCGATAATTTCTTCAAAATTGTATTCCAATGGGTTCAAAACGGCCTGTTTATTATTCCGTATGTCAAAATGCAGATGCGGTCCTCCGGAGGATCCGCTATTTCCTGAGAAGGCAATGGTGTCCCCCTTTTGTACACTGAATTTAAATTTTGACGGAAAAAGATTTACCTGAAAAGATTTACGTTTATACTGTTCCGCAATGACATATTGCTTTACAGGTGCAGAAAATTCTTTCAGGTGTGCATACACCGTTATTTGGCCATTATTGTGAGTGATGTATAAGGCATTTCCATAGCCATTGGGCGAAACGGCAATTCGTGAGATGTAACCATCTGCTGCGGCATGTACAGGCAGGCCCTGCACACCTCCTGTTCGTATGTCTATTCCGGTATGAAAATGTGTACGCCTCAATTCCCCCATTGTACCTGCGAGCGTATTCCGGTTTCCGGGTTTGATCGGAAACAGGTAGTAATCGTCCAGTACACAATACATTTGTGCATAACCCAGGCCGTATGCTGCAATCATGAATCCAACTATAGTTAATATGGTTTTACGGTAAAACATTTCTCTTTCTTAAACAAAGGCTGAATGGCCTGCTACTTAATTTCGACCTGAAGCATTTTTTTATTTTCAATATAGGCTTCAAGAATATTGCCAATCTGTACAGGCCCAACACCTTCCGGTGTGCCTGTAAAGATTAAATCGCCTTTATTTAGCGTAATAAACCTTGAAATATAAGCGATTATATAGTTAAAACTGTAAATCATCAGCTTTGTGTTCCCTTTCTGTTTGATTTTTCCATCTAAAGATAAGCTGAAATTAATATTGGAAAGGTCGCTGAAACCTGTTTTGGGGACAAAATGAGATATGGGGGCAGAACCATCAAAGCCCTTTGCAATTGCCCATGGTAGTCCTTTTTTCTTAGCTTTTCCCTGGATATCGCGGGCAGTAAAATCAATTCCTATTCCGATTTCTTCGAAGTATTTATGCGCAAATTTTTCTGAAATGTTTTTACCCTGTTTACACATTTTTAATACGATCTCCACCTCATAGTGGATATCTGATGAAAATTCCGGATAATAAAAAGCGGCATTGTTGCGAAGCAGCGCCGTTTCGGGTTTGGTAAAGATCACCGGATCGGTGGGTATTTCGTTGTTGAGCTCTTTGATGTGCGCAACATAATTTCTTCCTATTGCCAGAATTTTCATAATTTTATTATTTGACGGCAAAACTAACGTAAGAAACTATTTTAATACAAAATTTCGTTTAATTTAGAATCAGAATCTATTGAACGGTTAATAATTATGAAAAACGGTTTTATTGCACTTGTTTATGTTGTCGTTTTCAAGTTCCTGCTTACTTCATGTGCTACTGTGCCTGTTACAGGAAGGAGCCAGCTAATTAAGCTTAAGCGCTGATCAATATAAAGAGGTTTTAAGTACAAGTAAACTTTCCGGCGATTCTGATCAGGTACAAATGCTCCGTAGGGTAGGTGTCAGGATACAGCATGCAGTTGAAAAATATATGAATGATAATGGGTATGCCAGCAGTATGGAAGGTTTTGAATGGGAATTTAATTTGATTGACAATGATTCGGTTGTAAACGCCTGGGCTATGCCGGGAGGGAAAGTGGCCTTTTATACCGGAATAATGCCGTTGTGCCGGGATGAAAAAGGGATTGCTGTGGTTATGGGGCACGAAGTTGCACACGCCATCGCCAATCATGGACGCGAACGCATGAGCCAGGGATTGGCGTTAAACCTGGGTCTGAGCAGCCTTTCGGCGGCCATGGGGGAAAACCCTTCAATGACAGAACAAATATTTTTGCAGTCGGTTGGCGTTTCATCGCAATTGGGTATGCTGGCGTATGGCCGAAAGCACGAATCCGAAGCAGATAAAATCGGACTGATATTTATGGCGATGGCTGGTTATGACCCCCACGAGGCGCCCGTATTCTGGGTGCGGATGAGTGAAAAGACCGGTGGACAGCAGCCTCCGGAGTGGCTTTCGACGCACCCTTCGCATGAACGAAGAATCGAAGACCTGAATGCAAACATGGAGGAGGCAATGACATATTATAAGAAATAAATCCGAAATACTAAACTCGAAATCCGAAATCCGAAATCCTGAGAAGAATTCCAGGGAATTCGGGAATTTTAAAATCCAAAACTCTGAATAGGATTACAAAAACTCGATCCGGATAATAACTTTGGTTCGGTCCCAGATCAGCAATAAATTCGTTTTTTGTGCTCCGTTTTGTTCGAATTCGATTGTAAAAGGCTCATAGATCTGGTCTGTTTTCTCTGTCTTCGCTTTAAATCGCAGGACGTCATGTTCGGTATTGTACCTGAAAGCGCCCCACTGGCCAAGGTCGCTGTT
>QIDJ01000353.1 GCA_003228395.1 Flammeovirgaceae bacterium | reverse complement strand
ACTTGGAAGATTTGGACGACACAATCATGGTGTTGCGATCGTGTTTAAAACGATATTCTATTTTGCACTGATTGGTATTATGGTACTTTTGGTTTATATCGGATACAATGTGATTCTACCTGCGGGCCACCTGGACGATACCCTTAAATCATTCCTTACTTCGCCGGGTTCGCTTCCGGTTTACCTTTACCTTATTTTTACTTCCTTTTTAATCAATGCCCTGATCCATATTGAGCGTATTCTTGGCCCGGGCCAGTTTTTGAAAATTATTTCCGGACGCTACCTTCAACCTAAAGAAGAGGAGCGGATTTTCATGTTTATTGATCTTAATGATTCCACCGCCCTTGCAGAGAAATGGGGGCCGCAAAGGATGTCTTCATTCCTGCAGAATTTTTTTTCTGATCTCTCCGAACTCATTTTGCCTTATAACGGCGAACTTTATCAGTTTGTGGGTGATGAGGCCACCATTTCATGGAAACTCAAACGAAATAAGGCAGAAAATACCGCTTGTATTAAACTTTTTTACGCTTTCCAGGAGTTAATAAGTAATAAGAGCAACTACTATACAGAAAAATATGATCATGTACCCGAATTCAAAGCCGGGCTTCATTGCGGTCCGGTTATCATTTCTGAGGTTGGCAAATATAAAGTGGAACTGGCATACCATGGGGATGTGCTCAATACTACTGCAAGAATGACAAGCCAATGCCGTAATTTTGAAAAGCCCATGCTGGTTTCGCAGGACCTTTTTGATAAACTGGAGCTTAATGAACGTTTTGGTTATGAAAATGTTGGTGAAACACAGTTTCGGGGTAAAGAAAAATATATCAACCTGTTTTATATTTACCTGCTTGACGAATCTTAACATCAACCCGAATAATGGATACATATTCTCCGTATAATAACCGAGATCTCAGTTGGTTATCATTCAACGGGAGAGTACTTGAAGAAGCGGCCGATAAATCGCTCCCACTATATGAGCGAATAAAATTCCTGGCCATTTTTTCCTCGAACCTCGATGAATTTTATCGTGTAAGGGTGGCCGGATTGAAAAGTTTCAAAGCGCTTAACAAGAAAAAAATTAACAAAAAATTAAATATAGACCCCGACAATAATCTCGAAGAAATTAAGGTGCGTGTTCAGCGGCAACTTGAAATGTTTGGCGCTATCTTAACTGAGGAAATCCTGCCCGGACTACCTGCACATAACATCGTACTGGCATACCATAAAAATGAAATCCCTGCTGATGCCGGCCCGTCCTTATCTTCTTATTTCAAAAGCAGGGTGCTATCTTATTTGCAGCCTGTAATTCTGAAACCCGGTGAAAAGGCGTTTCTGGCCAACCGGGCTCTTTATCTGATGCTTAAACTTACTTCGGTCGAATCCGGTGAACTATTTTATGCATACGTAAATATACCCACACCTCCACTCGACAGGTTTTATCATTTCCAGCAAAATGGTACCTCATACTTTATTTTTCTCGATGACATCATACGTCTGAATCTTCCCTTCATCTTTCCGGGGTATAACGTTTCGGACGGATTCTGTGTGAAGCTAAACCGCGATTCTGATCTTCAGATCGATGATGAATTTTCCGGCGATTTGGTTGAAAAAATTAAAGCACAGTTGAAGAAAAGAAATGTGGGAATTCCTTCCAGGTTACTATATGATAAAAACATGCCTTTTGACATGTTGAATGTAATGATGGAAGCAACAGAAACCGGCGATGAAGATCTTACGCCAGGAGGCCGGTACCACAATCTGAATGATTTATTTACGCTGTCCGTCCAGAAAAATCCTGAGCTGGTTACAAGACCCTGGCCCCCCTTAAGAAAATATATGTTAGATGAAAGCATATCTATTTTCAATGAAATAGACAAACAGGATATACTTTTTCACTTCCCCTATCACACCTACGATTATGTACTCCGGTTTTTCAATGAAGCAGCCGTTGATCCAAACGTACATGAGATTAAAGCCACCTTTTACAGGGTAGCCCCTGATTCCTTCATTGTGAACGCCCTGATAAGCGCAGCGCGTAATGGCAAAAAAGTAAAAGCCTTTATTGAAGTGAAAGCCAGGTTTGATGAAGAAAATAATTTACGCTGGGCCAACAAAATGAAAGAAGCCGGTGTAAAGATCACCTACAGCATACCCGGACTGAAAGTGCATGCCAAAGCGGCTCTGGTCCATAAAACCGATGAAAACGGCAATATAAAATCATATGCCTATCTGGGAACCGGAAATTTTAATGAAAAAACGGCGGACATTTATGCTGACCACGGCCTTCTTACTGCACACCAGGAACTTACTACTGAAATTGATGCCGTATTCAAATACCTGTACAGGCGCAAGCCCATTGAAAAATTAAACCGGTTACTGGTCAGTCAGTTTAATATGACTGACAGATTTAATGCCCTGATTGACCGGGAAATTGAAAATGCAAAAATGGGAAAAAAGGCAGATATCCTTCTCAAATTAAACAATATAGAAGATAAAAAGATGATTGACCGGCTCTATGAAGCAGCACTGGCCGGAGTCAACATAAGGCTGATCATCAGGGGAATATGCTGTTTGAAACCGGGCATAAAACCGCTTGAGAATAAAATAAAGGCGATCAGGCTGGTTGACAGGTACCTGGAACACTCCCGGATCTTTATCTTTCACAACGGTGGTAACCCTGAAGTTTATATGGGCTCTGCCGACTGGATGCAACGCAATCTGTATCACCGGATTGAAGTGACCTTTCCGATACTTGACAAGAACCTGAAAAAAGAAGTGATCAACTATATCGCTTTTCAATTACACGACAACACCAAAGCCAGAATCCTGGATGAAGAGCTGAACAACAATGTGATTCTGAATAAAAACGGAACACGGGAAATCCGGGCGCAACGGCACTTCTATTTATGGTTGAAAAAGAAGGAAGAGTCTGAAATGGTTGCTACGATACGGCAAACACCCAGGGATACATCTGCGCCAGTATAAATAAAATGATAGAAATGATTAATCCAAACATAAAAACCGTATAAGATGTGCGCAGCAGCTTATACTTACGGCCCAGCACAACCCCCAGATAATATATATCCTTGATGAGTGAGCTGTACAGGTAATTACCATCTTTCATCATTTCTTTCATTCCCCATAAATAATTATCGACGCCCATTCCATGGAAATTGCCAAAAAACAACAGATTTGTTTTCCTGTTTTTAATATCCTCATCGGTAAATGTTCCTGAGGAAATATTAGGCCTTGTGGCTAAAATAGCAAATACGATTGTTGCCAGGCAGGTTGCAGTAAGGGCAATGGCAGGAATAACCAAAAACGGAGCATCATCAAATTTTCTAAACAGTACCGTAAGTACAATGGAAAGAATGATTGAATTAACCGATATCATTATATTGGCTTTATTGTCGGCCATGCCACTCAGCGTAAGATGATTGCGCGATGTGATCCTGAACATGGTTTCAATACCCCGGGTAGGTTTGATCTCTCTTTCCTGATCCAGCTTGTTTTTGAGCTTAACAAGTTCGCTCTCCAACTGGTCAATATACTTGTCGGAGCCCGATTTGCCCTGTAACTTCTTAAGCTTTTTAACGTTTTTACGTTTCTTTTTAGTCAGTATGTATTTACCGTAATTAGTAAAGTAGCTATGCTGATTAGTGAATTTCAGTGTTTCACGCATCCAGCTTTCTTCATCGATGGTCTTGCCATGAACAGCTTCATTTTCTTTTTTAAGCAAAAGAGATCTGTTCATAAACTGGCTCGTTGACAGGTGATACATGTCGGCATCACACAATACTTCACCAATAATGTCTCTAGGCCTTTGAGGTACTCTTGTGGCTTCAATGGCATCTTCGACTACCGCAATTCTTTCTTCAGGAAAGCCCTTACTTTGAAGGAATTCTCTTGCAATCCTCCTGCTTTCCTTTTCATGGTCAGTACAACCTATGGAATAACCGGTATCATGAAGCCAGGCAGCAATAATTACCATTTCCAGTTGCTCCTCGGTCAACTCCGAATGTTCTCCGATTTCAGTTGCCGCCTTTACTACTTCCTTTGTATGCTTAAAACTATGATAATAGAAATCTTCCGAATAATGATCCCCAAGGATTTTTTCGACGTGTTTTCTTGTTTCAATTACAACATTGGAATCGATATGCATTAAATCGTTATTTTTAATGTCTAAAATTAGGAAATAAATTGATGTATTGCGCATTTCAAATCAAACCAATGCTGAACAGAATGTTTTTTTATAGACTGATAACCGTTATTAGCCTTATTATAGCGTTGCATACAAGCTGTACTGATGCGGTAAAATCCTATTATGAAAAAATGTATGCCCCTGAAATGTATGTGGGTTCCGGGTATAAGCTTCATGAGCCGGATCTATCGTTCAGGCTTCCACAGACCCTGGCTGAGATATCCGGATTAAGTTGTGTGAATGATACCCACTTAATTGCCGTACAGGATGAATATGGGATTCTTTATGTGATTAACATTGAAAATGGCAATATCGAACGGGAATTGAAATTTGGGAAAAAAGGCGATTATGAAGGCGTGGAATTTGTTGACGGGAAAGTTTATGTGTTAAAAAGTAATGGCAGCGTATTCCGTTTCAAATACCCGGCAGCATCTGCAGAAGAAATGAAGGTAAAAAAAATAGAAACAACTTTATCGAATAAAAATGATGTGGAAGGACTGGGATATGATCCGGTAACCCACAGCCTCTTGTTTGCCTGTAAAGCGGATGGTAACCTGGGCGAGGATAAGAGAAAGGGAAGGTCGGTATTTGCCTATGACCTGGAGAAAAAAATACTTCGAAAGAAACCTCAGTATGTTGTCAGCATTAATAAGATAAAAGAATTTGCATCGGAAAATGATATTGAACTCCCCAAAAATGTGGAATTCAGGCCTTCTGCGATTGCCGTACATCCTTTAACTAATCGTATTTATCTTCTTGCACATACGGGCAAATCATTGGTGGTGCTGGACCGCGAAGGTGATATAGTGGAGTACTACAGGTTAAATCCTAACATTTTCAGACAACCCGAGGGCATTTGTTTTAGTTCCGATGGTACGCTTTATATCTCAAACGAGGGACGGGGTCAGCCCGCAAACATTTTAAAATTTGCGTACTCCGGATGATCTCTGATTATTTGAAAACTATTGTTTTAGCATTTTTTTTATCTCTGTCCTGCACGACTATTCTAATCAGTCAGGCACCGCCACCAAAGTATTCGGTTTTTCTGATAGGTGACGCCGGTGAATCCTCTGTTGTAAACTCACCGCAGATAAATCTTCTTAAATCCCAACTGCAACAGGCGGGCGGGAACAGCGCCGTTATTTTTCTGGGAGACAATATTTATCCAAAAGGAATGCCCTCGTACGATGATCCGTATCGCGAAACCGCTGAAAAAATCATTATGGGACAACTCAGTATTACAAAAAACGCTGCCGGGAGTGTTTTTGTAATACCGGGGAACCACGATTGGGAAAAGGGGAAAAAGAATGGCGTATATGCCAACTATTTCCAGGAGGAGTTTGTAGAAAATTTCATGGACAGTGTAAATGTTTACCTTCCTGACAATGGCTGCCCGGGTCCTGTGGAAATACCACTTGCAGATGATCTGGTACTGATCATCATCGATACACAGTGGATTCTTCATCCATGGGACAAACCCCGCGAGGAACAGGGCTGCCAGGTGCAAACACCACTTGATGTGATAACCCTTACTGAAGATATTTTACGCAGAAATGAAGGAAAAAAGATAATTGTTGCATCGCATCATCCGATGTTCTCATATGGCATCCATGGAGGTGTTACCACATTCAAAAACCATCTTTTCCCTTTAACCGATGTGAGCGACAATTTGTACTTGCCCCTACCGCTTGTCGGATCCCTGTATCCGTTTTACCGAAAATACGTTGGCAACTTGCAGGATATTGCCAACCCGTTGTATGAAACATTCCGGGACCATTTGGTCGAACTTTTCGAGCAGTACCCTGACCTCATACATGTGGCAGGGCATGAACACAGCCTTCAATACAGTTATAAAGACAGTATTCATTATATTGTAAGTGGCGCCGGGTCGAAGCATACGCATGTTAAACCTAAAGGTTATTCAGAGTTTGTTAAAGAAACTATTGGATTTGCCCGGCTCGATTTTTATGAAAACGGGATAGCAGATGTTTCATTTTGGGATGCGGATGGTAATAATCTTTTTCAAAAGCAATTGATGAAGAGAATATACAGTCCCCCGGTTTCAGCGTCGGAATTTGTAAAATCCACCCATTTGCAAGATAGCATTATAACCACGGTAGCCAGCCGGCAATACATCGTAAATTCAAAAAAATACCGGATTCTGGGTAAAAATTACCGGGATGTATGGGCAGCTCAGGTAAATGTGCCTGTATTTGATATCGGTAAAGTAAAAGGCGGATTGACCATATTGAAACGTGGTGGCGGCATGCAGACCAAATCGCTCCGGCTTGAAAACCCCGACGGCAAACAATACGTGATCAGATCGATCGAAAAATATGCTGAAAAAGCTATTCCTGATATTTTCAGAGAGACCTTTGCAGCAGATCTTGTGCAGGATCAGATTTCTTCTTCCAATCCTTACGGCGCATTTGCCGTGCCTCAACTGGCGGAAGCAGCCGGTATCTATCACACCAATCCACAATTGTTCTTTATACCTGACGACCCTAGGTTTGGTACCTACCGCTACGATTTCGCAAACACCCTGGTACTTTTTGAAGAAAGGCCTGCCGGAAACCGCAAAGATGTTGACAGTTTTGGGAATTCTAAAAAAATATATAATACGGCTGACATGCTGGAACAATTGTATAAAGATAATGACAACGATGTTGACCAGCATTGGGTTTTAAAGTCGCGCCTTTTTGATCTCTATATAGGCGACTGGGACCGCCACGATGACCAGTGGAGATGGGCTGGTTTTAAACATAAAAAAGGAAAGGGTAAACTATTCAGGCCCATTCCACGCGACCGCGACAACGCCTTTTTTGTCAGCGAAGGCTTTTTAATGAGCATCGTAAAGAAGAAATGGGCAATGCCGAAATTTCAGGGTTTTGATTACGACCTGAAAAACCCTGCGGGATTTATGTTCAATGCCCGCTTTTTCGATCGTGATTTTCTAAGCGAAATGGATGCGGAAGACTGGCGTTCAGCTATACACGAACTGCAGCAAGACATGACCGATGAGGTCATTGAAGACGCTATCGGAACCTGGGAGCAACCGGTTTATATACTTGCAGGTGAGGAAGTAATATCCAAACTAAAGGTTAGAAGAGGCAAGCTTGATGAATGGGCAATGAATTATTACAGGTTTCTTTCAGAAAATGTAAAT
>QIDJ01000058.1 GCA_003228395.1 Flammeovirgaceae bacterium | reverse complement strand
ATCGGAGATTGCCATGAGCGAACCCGGAATTCGTGGAGCAGAACCCCAGGTTTTTATCACGGTAGCAATTACAAAACGGCGGTTATCTTTGTACCACCGGTTAATTTTTTTTAATTCATCCGTCATCGCTGCAGTATAATTCAGTTGAGCCAGGCATATTAGTCAATAATCGGCAAAAGCTCAACATATATACGCGTTAACATAACGACCGATTATATAGGCCAGTATGAGCTTCATTTTGGGAATAGTTTCCCATTTTGATAATTAATATTTTTAAAAAAGCTTGATTAGTAACATTTTAAGCGGTTGGCATACCATTCGCACATAATAAAGTGTTATGATTAATGAACATAAACTATGAAAAAGACAACTAATCTGAACAGCTTGTTAACCGAAAAAAATCCAAATCCTGTATGTATTATTTCGGATTATGGAAGGATTATATATGTAAACCTTCCGGGCATGAATTTACTCGAGCATTTACATGTCAACATTAACGACCGTGTACCTCAGGATATTTGGAAAGAAGTAGCTGCAACTCATTATGAAGGTATGTTTACCTTAAAATTGGGTGATACCAAATACCAATGGAATGTAAAAAAACTTTCAAATGGGTTTTACTTCATGCAGGTTACCCATATTCTTGAGGATAATCTGATGTTTGCACGATAATGGTATTTTTCATTGGCTTATCAGCACCCGTAATCTCATAAAGCACAAGAGATTTTCAATGATCAGGACAGTGATGTGGTTCCGGATTGATCACATTTAAGCTTCCATTAAAATACTTTTCGATGGCTTTGTCCGGATCTGTTTCGCTGGTGGGCAGTACGGTTACACCCTTACCTGAAAGCCGGTTGATAAATCCCTGACCCGCTCCGCCGGTAATGATCAAATCAACTTCAAACAGCGGGTGCAGTGCATGCGGGTTTTCGCTTTCATGGAACCGGAAGTGCAGAATATCTTCCCTTTTCAATTCTATCAACTCTTTTGACAATATGACCTCATTTTCGGTTTCATACAACCAAAACCTGCTGCATTTCCCGGCATGCCCGGTTATGGACTTCTTATTCTGGCTGGATATGGCGATTTTCATGATTATTTCCCATATATTTTACTTTTCACAATACGAAATAAACATAAGCCGGAATAGCAAACAGTGATAAATGTTACCCCTGTTGACGACTTTTATCATTTCTGCCTGCCTTTTTATATAAAAATGTACTCAGCTTTTCTATAATAAAGATGTAGATACTCAGAAAAAATACATTTAAATGAATGTTGAATAGAAAATAGGTAAATATTGAAACAACTACCAGTATAATCAGGTAACTCATAAATGAGGTGACATTGCCGACCCATTTTATCTTGCCGTATTTCCTCCTGATATAATTTTCAATCATGTCTTCCGGATAAATCGCGATGTAGGATAATCCGAAATACAGCATGGTTATAATGAGAATGAAAAAGAAATTCACTACCGTGTCCCTGTTTACGATAGTAAGATACGCATTGATTAAAACCACCGGACCGGATGTGATTTCAAAAAGTGTTTCATGCATATCGTATTCGAAATAATCGCCAATTACAACAATCTTATTTTCCAGAAACGCAGCGATGTCTTCATCGGGAAGAATAAGTAATTCTCCCAGATTTACAGGATTGAAGCCAACCTCCATATTCATAATATCTTTTTGTAACAGCCGGTAATTCATGATAAAATAGTTGAGCGTAATCCAGTTGCCGATCTTAACAAAGGGTCCTCTTTTTTCAGACTGATAGTTATTCAGGTCTTCACTGATTATCAGTGGTGTAAGTTTAAGGGTGTCACTAAAATATAACTGAAATTTATATACACCTTCAAAAATATTACCTATTACATAGTCGCTCAATCCCATTTTTACATCTGTAATTACGGGCAACCGCGGATTGCCGTTTTCATCCAGGTGGATAGAGACAATCAGGTTTTGCTGTTGTTTAATTTCGGCATTCAGCGCTGAGTCATAGGCTGTTGGCTTCTCAAAATACAAGTCGAAAAATACGTATTTAGGTTTTCTTTCTGCCTGATTAATGATCTTCATGAACCGGGTAAGTTTTTGGCGGTCGGTAATGGCCTGCTTGCCTACAGGAAAGCCGTACGCATCAAATTTATCGATAAGCATTTGGTCATACGAAACATTGATCAGTGCAAATTCCTGGCTTTCCGGCCTATCCCGGTTCATTAACCGGATAGCGGATGTCGCCCAAATCATAAGTTTCTCGTCGCCGGCCATCCAGGGTAGGCTCCAGAACCAGGTAGTAAGAAAAAATAATATTACTGTATTAGCAAGCGCTAATAATAAAGAAACCTTTTTGCCGGTTGTCACGCGGGAATGGTTTTACTGGTTCTTCAGATTGTATCTTAGTTGAAGGGGATCGCATTTGCCGTACAGGTTCGAAAGAATATCTGCAATTTCATAGTATGCCTCTTCGCTGGAATCCTGGTACTGGTCATATAGTTCCTTCAGCGTTTTCATGTCTAACAATACAAATTCGATATCGGAAAGCAATACTGACTCTTCATTTGTCGAATTATGGTAATATAATTCATAGTGATCAATTTCGTTGGGATTTACGGAATTTCCATCTACATTGAAAAGCGTACTTTTAACAAAAATCAGAATATCGTCCTCAAAATCCAGCTTTTTATTTACCGCTTCATCATTTATCTCATATCTGACAAAGAAATAGTGTGTGTCATTCATTGGAAAAGCATACGAAGACACTTTTAGCCTGATCTGATCACCTGCCCAAACGTATGGCGCCTCATCAAAATATAATTTAAAGTCAATGGCATTATTAATGCCTGCAGCACGGGTACTCATTCCACCTCTTACCGGTGAAACGGTAGATTTTAATACATATATCAAATCGCTCTGATCGGCGGTGGCGCCGTTGGCCTTGATGATATAGCGTCCTTTTTCAGCACTCAGTACAGCTGCCATGGCATCTTTTGTTTTAAAATGTATCCGCTCTTCCCCCATTATCTTATCACCTGGTTTTAACAAACTATCATCAGCAACTCTTACAATTTCCCCTTTTATGTGGAGTACCTGATATTCCTGGCTTTTTGCCTGAAATACAATGAAAAGAAAAATAACAACAACTAATTTTCTCATGGTATTAAATATTTAATATATCCTGAAATCATGTTTCAGATTTTCCTCACGGGATGTAGGAACCTGCTTTCCCCCGGACAAATGTACAACACGTTCGGATATATATTTTCTGAATTCCGAAACGGTGTACATTCTATCCCTGTTCAGATCAGCTCTTCTTGTCCTGATTCCTTCGATCATACTCGAGGTAAAAAGACCATTTTCAGAGTTCAGTCCTTCCAATGCAAATTCCGTACCACCTGCAGCCGCAATTACGGTTGCGCCGGTACCGTTCCGGAGGTCTCCGAAAAGATTTTTGGAAAGTTCAAGTGTATTTTCCAGGCCAAATGCGTTTTCTTTATATTGAATTATTCCCCCAGCCGACCGGAAAGCCACCCGGCCGCTTTTCTTTACAGATGACTTTACCGTCTCCACTTCATCTGCATCCAATTCTCCTGAATGGCATGTATCCATAAACAAAAGCTTATTTCTGCATGGAAGATTCATGATTAATTCCTCAAGGTCATCATAGGGCATTCCTCCGTTTGAAGGATTTAAAAAATCCATGTCATAGGTACCAAAATAATAGGTATATGTGTTGTCTAATACACCATGTCCGGCAATAAATATAATGACTACATCATCTATATCAGCCTGAGATAGAAATGAGTTCATCTGACTTATATTAGCAGATGTAGCCTGGTCATCAGTCAACACCTTAGAATGAATTTCGTAAAAAACATCAGATTTTGCAAAGAAATCGCTTATATCCCTGGCATCTTTTGCTGCAAATGAAAGGTTATAATTTTCATTTTGGTATCTTGAAACTCCAATTGAAACAAGGTAAAGATCAGGTTTTTTATAAGGCGCTTCATAATTGATCTCCATCACATGCGGAATGGACTCCATTCCATTTTCATTTACTACAACAGTTCTAATCACATTTAAACCGGATGAAAGACTCACTTCTATACTTTTGGTGATACTATTATTACCATCAGAAATGTCAATTCCATTATAACCAAAAACCGGTACTTCATTAATAAATACGTTGATCCTGTCAAGGTTTGCTTCATAATCACTGGCTTTAACTTCGTAGCTTAATTGTTTGCTTTGGGTAGCCAGCGGATAATTGCTGTCATTTATTTCCACAACCGGAAGTGTCATAATACCAGTAATATCTTCTTCCGCATAACCAAGTCTTTTCAGGCGCTTCAGGTAGGCAGAACGATAGGATGCAATCAGTTTTTCTGAAGCATATCCGAGCCTTTCCACCACTATGTCAGGCCTGTTAAGCCGGATTTCCATTTGTGCAAAAGGAAGAATTTTTTCGTTTTCGCGAAACGCAAGCGCTTTTGATGCACCTTTCGAAGAGGTATAATAATAGTCCGGCGTATAGGTGATGAAGTCAAAATCATCAATTATCGCCATGCTGACCACCATTTCACCTGTAATCAGATTGTATATTATCGTTTCACCCATGTCGTTTGTAGTGAACACCATATCTCCATCTATACTAAACACGGCATCCGTAATGATGCCACGTTGCAGGTCGGTGATAAGGTTTTTGCCATTTTCAGACACATCGATCTGACGGTTCTCAATAATCAATTTCCTGCTGCCGAACATATTACGATCATCGTACATATGGTAATCTTCCTTCAACTTCTTTTTGATTTTTTTCTCACTTTTTGACCATTTTTTCAGCTCTCCGTTTTCAGTGACGGCCAGAATATAATCGGGGTCATTGTCAAATTTTACCCAAACGATATCATCATTTTTCTCCATATAGGTACCCAGAATATTACCGGTTCGTATATTCCATAGTTTAAAAAACCGGGTGTTCAGCGACGTGGTGACCATATATTTACCATCTGTTGAAATGTCAATATGTGTTACGTCGTATGATCTGTCAAATGTCCGTACCAACCTTCCGTTGGTAATGTCCCATATTGTCAGGTTTTTATTTTTGGATCCTACTGCAATATGTTTTCCATCCGGCATTGGTTCTACAGCCAGCGCCGGCTGCACGTATCCTTCCAGAGTCCGGATTCTTCTACCTGAAGTAATATCCCATAAATCAAGGCTCCTGTCTTCTGACGAAGAAATAACCGTACGGTAATCAGGCGACATGGCAATGGATGTAAGCCAGGAAATGTCGCGGGTGAATTTCTGCAATATCGGAGGTTCGTAAGTTGCCGATTCTTTACTGCTTTCGGGAAAATCTGCATTTACCATATCGTAAATCATGATTGAAAGCTTGCTGTTTACAATGATCTTTGTCTGATCCTCATTGAACAGCGCTTTGGATCTGGCATAATCAATGGAAAATCGCTTAGGTTTTTTTACATTCATAAATTGCGAACGGTCCGCATTAAGCTCAACAACAGATATTGTAGTCCCTCCTGTCTTGTCCTCTTCCTTTTTGGATGCCATCATGGGAAGGATCAGGTTTTGGGATATTAAAACCGATTTACCGTCGCTGGTAAACTCAATATTACTGTAGTCGAACGTATAATAGGTGAGCATCTCTTTGTCTATGTCACCTTTTCCAATACTTGTTGCAACCGCCAGCGGCGTAAGCAAAACTGCCGTATAGGCTTTTGCAGCTCCGGCGCCTTTTACATGTTTTAGCGCATCATCCAGAATTACCCCTTTTTCAATATCAATTAGTAATAATTCCACGTCATTTGACCGTTGGGCGCCCATTACCATCCGTGTACCGTCAGGAGATATCCCAAAAGATTTTACCTGACCCGTCATACCTTCAATGGTTTTGATAAGGGCGTAGTCAACACTGCTCCAATGCTTTATTAATTTATCCGAGCTTCCTGTCAGAAAACCGGATTGGTCAGGTAAGAGTTTAATTATGTTTACGGCATCCGTATGTGCGCTGATTTGCTTTACCGGCACAGGATCGCCGGCAATATTCCACACTATAACATCTCCTGCGCCATCACCTGACAACATCTGAGTACCATCCGGTGTGATTTCAATACATTTTACACCCGCATCATGTCCGGTAAAAGTCTTAACGTCCACACCGTTTTTGATATCCCACATTTTAATGACGCCATCTTCACCGGCCGAAAAAACATAATCTCCTCCAGGAGAATATTTTACCATATTTACCATATCCCGGTGTCCCTGCCGTATAATTAATTTCCTCTCCTGACCCCTTACTATAACCGGCATAAGCAGAATTAACAAAATTTTGACAAGCCGAGTTGTAAGATTTATCATAACCAAAAGCGCTTAAATTTTTAATGAATTTACAGCTTCAGTGTAGTGAAACTGTAAATCCATTATAAGAAATGAGTGAAGTCAATTGTCAAAACAAGTAGCTGATTATCTGTTTTTTATCAGCCTTCAGGAAAACCTGGCCTGATACCGGATCAAAATCATATACGGGTTCTTTATCCCCTATCTGCATTGATGCCAGGTCTTCTCCGGTTCTTTTATCCACTTTCACAAATCCAGAAGCTTTACCCTGGCCGCCTTCGCCCACAATAGCCAGCACAATCTGTAAATTTCCTTTTGACTTGGTAGCGGTAAAGCGCTTTCTGGCATCTTCGCCGGCAGCATCACCGGCCGCGCCGAACCTGTCAGCCTGGTCCTGGTAAAATTTGCTTTGCCAGTTATATCCGTAGTTGTTTGCATAACTGGCTGACGCGGAGTTGGCAGCCGCCATGGCATAAGAAAGAGCCTGTACGGTGCGCAATGCAATTTTTGCAGCGAGGCTCATTTCCGGGGCATCCCAGTACTTGTGAAATCGCAGACCGCCATCCGTTTCAAGCATCATAAGGTTACTTGCAGAACTTAGCAGGTACGCCCCTTCAATAAATTCAATCCGGTCAGGCACTTCTTTCTCTGCAAATTTTTTATCAATTTTATCCAACAGTATGCGATAATCACCTTCAACCAGATCCACTTCATAAAGTGTTCCTTCAATATACATCAGCTCCTTTGCGTAATCCGGCTTAAATCTTACCGAGGGGACTTCCAGCATACCTTTTTTATCCCATACCTTTTCTCCTTCGTATGTAATTAAGCCAAGCCTTCCTTTTGCATCGGAATACATTATGCCTTTTGCACAAACCTGGTCTATGTTTATTCCCTTTACTTTTTCATCCCAGATAGTTTCGCCCGTGTTCCTGTCCAGAAGCTTCAATTGCTTTTCCTTGGCAACCACCGCAATGCCGAAATCACCCAAATCAATGATAATACCAGACACCTTTTTTGATTTCCATTTTTCTGCTCCTGATTTCAGGTCGTATAATGTGAGAAATTTTTCATCTACCACAACTACACCATCACTAATAG
>QIDJ01000366.1 GCA_003228395.1 Flammeovirgaceae bacterium | reverse complement strand
ATTAATTCCTATTTTTAAAAATAATATTATCATGCCGGTTAACACTGATCAGGGATGTAAACAAATCATAAATCGACGTTCGGTGTTCGGTGTTCGACATTCAAGAAAGTAATTGGGAAAGACCGGAATAGAGTGACACCTTATTTAAAACCGGAAAAATACAGGACAAACAGTGATTTTTAAACCGCATTAATAATTTCTATCAACTCCTCCTCTTTCCCCTGCAAATCCAGAAACAGTTTCAGATGCACGTTGGCCCGGTTCAGGTTCTGCTCCGGATAGGTGATCCGGTAGTATTTATCGCCCAAAAGATAGTCGCTTAAAAACCGGAGAAACTGCGTGTAAATCATAATCCGGACGCCAAAAAGCAGGTTTTCCCTTTCGCCGGGTACAAGGGTGCCCTTCAGCGTGCCCGCATACCCTTCTGAAATGGCCTGAAACATCCTGGTACTGAACGAAACCTTTGAAAGGTCTGCTTCATCTTCGCGGCCTGTATTGCATATCGACCTGGCCAGATCACCAAAATCATTCATCACATATCCCGGCATGATGGTGTCAAAGTCAACAATGGCAACTACCCGGTCCAGTTTATTATCAAAAAGGATGTTACTTAGTTTTGTATCATTATGGGTAACGCGGAGGGGCAGCCCTGCTGCTATTTCAGCATACCGGTGTGTAATGCCGCTAAAGGCCATGGCGTGCTCAATCATACTCCTGGCCTGATCTGCACGGTCAGCCACGGACTCATTCACAGCATGCATAAATTCTGCGAATCTTTTCTCCGGGTCATGAAATCCGGGTATGGTTTCACGGATAACAACGGGCGGTAAGTCCGCGAGTGTTTTGATAAAAATCGCATAGGCTTCCGCTGTCATACGGGCAATATGTAAGTCATCGGTATGGGTGAGTGTACTACAGTCGTCGATGTATTCCAGCGCCCGCCAGAAACCAGACCCTTCTGACCAAAAAGGTTCCCCTGATGTGGTGTGTATAATCCTTAGCGGCTTATAAGGATACCGGTTTTGGGCAAGATGATCCAGGATTTTAACCAGGTTTGCCATAAGCTCTTCGGGCTTGCGGAAAACCTGCACATTTATTTTTTGTAGAATCAGTTTATGCCCTTCAGGCGGAATAACGAGGTAGGTGTTATTGATATGCCCTTCTCCAAGGATTTCGATGCGGCCTTCGTATCCAAACTTTTTTGCTATTTCTACCTGCTTGTTCATTTCCATAAAGGAGAAGGATAAACGTTTGATTCAATAAGTTCTTTAAGCGCTTTTACAACACCGGGTTTATCTTCCTTGTAAGTGATTCCAAACCAAGGTCCCGGCGTTTCCAGTATTTTTACTGTTATGTGTCCGGCATGTACAAGTTTACTGATCATGTCAGGGATCAGAAATTCTTCCGAAGCGCTTTGGGCATGTTGTTCCAGAAAAAAACCGAATTCTGACTTGAAATATGAAAACACTTGCGGCATAAAGCACCAGAAATTCATGGAAACAAAGCTGTCCGGAGTAAGTTCATTCTTGCTGTTCAGCCTGTTTTTGCAACATATCCGCTCGCCTTCTTTCCATATAGCCGGCAGTTCTGTGATCCCTGTCAGGTACCCGTTTTCATCGACTTCACAATGCCCCCTGGATACGGATCCATGATCAGAAAGTGTTATCCCCAGCGGATACCCAACCATGGCATAGTCCGCATCCTTCCTGTTTTCACCGGTCAGAAACGAGGCAGCTTGTGCAAAGGCTTCCCTGCCATAAAAGTCGTCTGCATTGATCACGGCAAACGGGGCATCTGTCTTTTCCGAAGCCGAAAGCACCGCATGGCCGGTTCCCCAGGGTTTTTTCCTGCCGGGGTTTATGTTTGCCGGATCCTCCTGAATCGCATATTCTATTTCGGCAAGCCGGCTGTATTTGCTGCCGATAAAAGCATCGAACTCTTCGCAAATTTCATCTCTTACAACAAATACGATTTTACCAAAACCAGCCTTGATTGCATCAAAAACCGAATAATCGATAATGGTTTCATTAAATAGCCCGACCGGCTCAATTTGTTTCAGTCCGCCATACCGGCTGCCTATACCCGCAGCTAAAATTACTAAGTTGGGATTCATGGATTATTTTGTTCCTATTCAGCTTAATTTTCTAACAACCGCAAAAGTATTAAATATTAAAGAATGGAAATGAATATCGTTGCATTGGATTGGAATAGGATTGATTTAGATAAATTCACCCTTAACAAGCGAAGCTGCACCCAGTATGGATGCACCTTCGCTCCCTAATTCTGATGACCTGAACTGCACTTTCCTTCTGTAAACATTCAGAACATCTTTTTCCATGTACTTGCGAATAGGTTTGATGATGTAGTCTCCGGCGAGTGAAAGGCCCCCAGCCAGAAAAATGGCCTCAGGATTAAATAACATCACTACTTCAGCCAGCTTCCTGCCGAGGATCTTACCCGTAAATTCAAAAGCTTCCAGTGCAATCTTATCTCCATTATCCGCTGCTAGTGTAATGTCTTCAGTAGATAGATCATCGAATGAAACATTTCTGAATCGACTTTCAACGTGCCTTTTTGCCAGCAGGCTAAAAATAGTCCTTTTTATTCCTGTAGCAGAAACATAGGTTTCCAGGCAATCCTTCTTTCCGCAACCGCAGGTCCTTCCTTCCAGTCTGCCAATATTCACATGCCCCAACTCTCCGGCGAATCCCTGGAAACCTAATACCAGCTTTCCATTTGAAACAAATCCGCTTCCCAATCCGGTCCCCAAAGTAACCATCACAAAGTCATTGAAATCTTTGGCTCCGCCAAATACTTTTTCACCTAATGCCGCGGTGTTGGCATCATTGGTGATGATCACAGGAACATCGAACTCCTTTTGCAACAAACTAACTATAGGAAGTACTCCTTTCCATGGAAGATTTGAGGCATGGTTGATAGTTCCGTCAACATATTTTCCCATGGGCGACCCAATACCAATCCCCTGCAGGTCAGACTCTCCTTTAAGTCCACTGAGCATGTTTTTGACTATTCTGGCCAATTCATTTACATACTCTTCAAATACATCGAAGGCCCAGGTACCAAATTCCTTTTTGATCAGAATTTTGCCATCATCGTCAACAATACCCAGCTTGGTCCCTGTACCACCGATATCGATACCTATCGAAATGGCCATTAATTCAACCTGAGGGTATTTAATATTTTGAAAAGGAAAAAGGTGCCTACAATTGCAACAACACCCAGAATGCCTGCCTGCATCATGTTCCCATATACGATGCCTCCAATAGAGAAGAGTGATGAATAGATGGTAACACAACCTATAAAGACTAATAGCAACTGTTTTGGCATCTGCCACTCAGCACCTCCATCATCAACGGGGTCATTATCTTTTCTTGCCTTCTCGATTATTTTTTTCCATCCCGGGCCCCCGGGTTTTGTTATCCTGTAAAAGTTTCTAAGTGTTTTTTCATCCTCAGGTTTCGTAAGGAAGGTTACAGCTATCCATGCAACGGAGACTACTGATACCGTTAATAGTAGTTTTACCGTAAATCCATCCAAGTAGCCTGTGGCCATGGTGGCGTCATCCACAAACAAAACGAGTATTACTGCCATTACTGTGGCAACGATCATCGCTGTAATCTCTGAAAACGCATTTATCCTCCACCAAAACCACCTTAGCAAATATATCGCTCCCGAACCGGCTCCGGATAAAAGTAAAATATTGAAAGCCTGCGTCGCATTGTCCATAATCGTAAGGGCAAAAGTACCTGCTACAATCATCAGCAATACCGTAGTGAGTCTTCCCATTCCAACCATTTCCTTTTGGGTAGCATCAGGCTTTACAAATCTTTTATAAAAGTCATTTACAAAGTAAGAGGAACCCCAATTCAAGTGGGTGCCAATAGTGGACATGTAGGCAGCTATTATGGATGCAACTACTAACCCCCGCCATCCGGTTCCAAGCTTGGTAAGCATAACAGGATAGGCAATATCGTCCTTGAGGTATGTTTGATCAATATTTGGAAATTCTTTTAAAATAGAATCCAGATCAGGATAAATCACTAACGAGGCCAACGCAACGATAATCCATGGCCATGGCCTCAGGGCGTAGTGGGCAAAATTAAATAGCAGGGTTGCTCCAACCGCATTTTTCTCATCTTTGGCTGAAAGCATTCGTTGGGCAATGTATCCACCACCACCCGGCTCAGCTCCCGGATACCAGACCGCCCACCATTGAACGGCAATGGGGATAAGGAGGAGTGGTACCCAGAACGAAGGATCTGAAAGGTCGGGCATAGCATTAATTTTCGACTGGATCGCCGGATTTGATATTAATCCTTTTAATCCTCCAACCTCTGGTTGTCTTACAGCAACCACCGCAGCATAAACAGCCCCAAACATGGCAATACCATATTGAAAGAAATCCGCCCAAACAACGCCTTTAATCCCACCAAGTGCTGAATAAATAACCACTACAACAGATGCACCAACAACGATCACCCAGGGATCCAATCCCAACATGATGCCACCAATCTTAATAGCCGCGAGTGTCACGGTAGCCATTATTAATGTATTGAAGAATATCCCCAGGTAGATGGATCTGAAGCCACGTAAAAACGCTGCAAGCTTTCCTCCGTAACGGATCTCATAAAATTCTAGATCGGTAACCACATTTGATCTTCGCCATAAGCGGGCGTAGATAAATACAGTAACCATGCCCGTGATCAGGAAAGCCCACCAGGCCCAGTTTTTGGATACACCGTTTTCACGTACAAACCCTGTTACAAGATTGGGTGTATCCGCAGAAAAGGTACAAGCTACCATGGATATTCCCAATAACCACCAGGGCATTTCGCGGCCACCCAGAAAAAATTCTTCATTGCTTTTTCCTGCGGTTCTGGATGCGACATATCCAATTGTTAAAACGATAACAAAAAAAATGAATATTATGATCCAGTCAATTTGTTGTAAAAGCATTTACTTGTATTTAAGATTGAATTATAAATAACCCTAAAGAATTGTCAATGGTAGCCCTAAATATAGACTTTTTTATGACTATTATTCCGATTTAAATAGAAACTGCTGAATGAAGCCGTTTAGCTATCAGACCAAAATGGGAACACAAAATTTGGAAAACAAAAGTCCGAAAGACCGGAGGGATTTCGTATTCTTAGTAAACAGGAAATTAGAACTATTTTTACATCTCAAATTCCATTCTCATGACCTGGTTATTAATATTTCCAGTCAGAATTGACTAAAGTTTAAGACTTCTCTTTGCGTTATAATCAGGCAGTAGCCGGCGTATGCGATATGGGTTCTGCTTTCACTTTTACCGGCCAGATTGGTAAAACAGTCCGCCCGTATATCTCATTCAGTACTTGTGCAAAAGCAGTGTAAATGGCAGAAAATCCACAGATGATCCCTTCATAACCGGCAATTTTTTTAATCAATGCGCTTCCGGTATAATCGCCGATGGCAAGCAGGAAGAATAAAATTACCAGCGAACCGAATATAAATTGCAATGCGCCGTTAAGCTTTAGCGTGCCTACAAACATGCCGGCAGTAAACAGACCCCACATTACCAGATATGCCACCATGGCGCTGTTTGCCGGCGCTTCACCCCATCCCATTTTCGGAAATACAAGTAATGCGACCAGCGTCATCCAGAAAAGGCCATAGGAAGTAAAAGCAAGTGTACCAAACGTATTATTTTTCTTCCATTCCATAATGCCGGCAATAATCTGTGCTACTCCGCCGTAAAAAATACCCATAGCCAGGATCATCGTTCCCAATGGAAAAAATCCCGCATTATGAATATTTAACAGCACGGTAGTCATGCCAAACGCCATCAAACCGAGTGGTGCCGGATTGGCCGTAGTGTCTTTTATTGAAGTGATTGCTTCTCTTTCCATTGTCCCTGATATTTATAGTAAAAAATTATTATTAATGTCGATTTATGATCAGAGTAGCCTGGCAACAAGCAGGTTGTCTTTCAATCAGGAATCGCGTCATGCGATGTCCTTATTCATGACCAGGCTATGTTTCTTAATAAAGTCCTCCAGAATCATCCCGAGGTTAGGATCGCCGATTTCCTGCAAGGTATAATGCACCCGGGTGACAGGTTTATTAATAGTGATCACCCGGCTCAGGTCAATGGGCGTACCAATCACCACCCCTTCTGCATCAGAACTGTTGATTGTAGCTTCGAGATCCTGCAATTGCTGTTCGCTATAACCCATAGCCGGCAGCAGCGTGCCAATGCCCGGATATTTGGAAAAGGTTTCTTTAAGTTTACCAACAAGAAACGGCCTGGGATCTACAAGTTGTGTTGCCCCGTATTTTTGTGCTGCAACTGTTGCAGCTCCAAGTTTCATTCCTCCATGTGTAAGCGTGGGCCCGTCTTCAACGGCCAGTATCCGTTTTCCCCTGATCACATCAGGATCATCCACTTTCAGCGGCGATGCAGCATCCACAACTATTGCATCGGGCGCTATTCGTTCAATATTTTCACGAACAATCTGAATATTTTCAGGTGAAGAGCTATCCATTTTGTTTATCACCACCACATCCGCAAGCCGCAGGTTCACTTCTCCCGGATAATAGCTTACCTCATGGCCCGGCCGGTGAGGATCAGTAACGGTAATCTGCAGATCAGACATGTAAAATGAAAAATCATTGTTCCCGCCGTCCCACACAATCACATCACAACCATCAGGGTCGTTCTCGGCGGCACGTACGATAGCTTCATAATCATTCCCGGAGTAGATGACATTGCCACGCACAATATGGGGTTCATATTCCTCCATTTCTTCAATGGTACATTTGTGTTTTTCAAGGTCCGAAAGCGCTGCAAAACGCTGTACCTTTTGGTCCACAAGGTTGCCATACGGCATAGGATGCCGTATGGCGATCACCTTAAGTCCTTTTTGCATCAGAATCTCAACTACTTTGCGCGAGGTCTGACTTTTACCACATCCGGTTCTTACCGCACAAACCGATACCACCGGTTTGGTACTTGTGATCATGGTATCCTTTGTGCCCAGCAACACAAAATTGGCTCCTTCTGCATTTACTATGGCGCTGATATTCATTACATGGCCATACGATTGATCGCTGTAAGAAAAAACGCAATCATCCACCTCCAGTTCATGTATGAGGTGCGGCAGCTCTTCTTCGCCATAAATGGGGATCCCATCAGGATAAAGATCGCCCGCAAGCTCAGGTGGATATTTTCGGCCATCAATATCCGGTATCTGGGTTGCTGTAAAGGCCACTACCCGGAAATCCGGATTTTGCTTGTAGCATGTATTAAAATTATGAAAATCACGTCCTGCCGCACCCAATATAATTACGTTCTTTATAGCCATAGTTGATACGATTTATAAGTGTTTCAGAGTCTATTAAAATAAAAATTCTATGATTTTTAAAAGGCCAGAAATTATTAAAATATTTGCTGAAATCCAAACGAAGACGAATCACA
>QIDJ01000181.1 GCA_003228395.1 Flammeovirgaceae bacterium | reverse complement strand
ACGTGTAGTGGATCCCTGGGGAGGTTCTTATTTTGTGGAGAAACTAACACACGATCTGGCCTGCAAAGCCTGGAAGCACATCATGGAAATAGAAGATCTGGGAGGCATGACACGTGCCATTGAGGCCGGAATTCCTAAAATGAGAATTGAAGAAGCAGCCGCACGGAAGCAGGCGCGAATTGACTCCGGTAGAGATATTATAGTCGGAGTAAACAAATACAAGGTCACTGAAGAAACCGACATCGAATTGCTTGAAGTTGATAATACCAAAGTTATGGATGAGCAAATCGCCCGGCTAAATAAATTAAAATCAGAACGTAACCAGGCCGATGTGGAAAGAGCGCTTTCGATATTGACGAAGTGCGCCGAAACAAATGAAGGGAATCTTTTAGAACTTGCCGTATCAGCCGCTAAAAAGAGGGCAACGCTGGGTGAAATATGTTCGGCGCTCGAAAAAGTGTTTGGAAGACATAAAGCATCAAATCAAACTATTTCAGGAGTGTATTCAGGAGAAATGAAAAAAGATATAAATTTTGAAAAAGCCTTAAAGTTATCAGACAAGTTTGCTTCATCTGAAGGCAGAAGGCCCCGTATTATGGTTGCTAAAATGGGACAGGACGGGCACGACCGCGGCGCTAAAGTAGTGGCAACCAGTTTTGCAGATTTGGGATTTGATGTTGACATCGGCCCCCTTTTTCAAACGCCGGAAGAAGTGGCTATGCAGGCAGCCGAAAATGATGTGCACATAATCGGTGTTTCCACCCTGGCAGCAGGACATAAAACACTTATTCCGCAACTAATCAACGCGTTGCGTAAAATCGGCAGGGAAGATATAATGATCATCGCAGGAGGAGTTATTCCTCCCAATGATCATAATTTCCTGTATGAAGCCGGCGTGAGCGAAATATTTGGCCCGGGCACGGTAATTGCGGTAGCTGCACAAAAAATACTTGAGAAACTTATGGATAAACAGGCCTGAAAAATAACACTTACCCATTTAATCATTTACACATTTAATCGATTCCATTAAAATAACAGTATATCCATAAATACATTATAGGCATTCATTTGAATATGACTTACAAAACCAGTAAATTTCAAGTTAAGAATTAACTATTTTTTATATGAAACCCATTGCGCAACTTATTCTTGCCATTCTGTTTATTCAACCTGTTTTTGCTCAAAGCTGGGAAAAAGATATATTAGCCATTGATGAAGCTTATAACCGCGGTGATTACATAGGCGCCGCAAACCATAATGAAAAATTTGAAAAAAAGGTTAAAAAAAAGCTGGGTGAAGAAAATGAATATATGGTCCTCTTTGCCTATAAAGCGGCCCGAAATAATCTGGCCAACGGGTACCTTAATTCTTTTGTCCTTCATATCGACAAAGCCATTGAGTTGAGCAAAAAAATTTACGGCTCAGATTCAAAAAAACATGCCAACCTGCTCATAGATGTTTCAGGACTTTGGATAAAATTCGGAAATTTCACAAAAGCCGAGTCCTATTTAACACAGGCAGAAAATATTCTGAAAAGTCAAGGTGAAATATCCGGCGACGACAAAGTAGCAATTGACTTTTACAACGCTGCTATTTACTCGGGCAAAGGATTTTATACAGAAGCCATTGAATTTATTGACAGCAATCTTGATTATTATCAGGCAAGGGCAATCAGCAAAGAGGCCTATGTAGATGAAAAATCAGGTAAACTCAAGACAAAAAGGCTTTCTGAAGCTGATGTATTTAAAAGATTCGGAGATTATGCCGACCTGCTTAATCTGAAAGCAAGAACATTCTGGAAACAGGGTAACGTAAACCGGGCTGATTCAGCCTTTGAGCGTACCCGGAGTTGGATCGAAGATCAGAAAGAACTGGGGAAAAAAAGCATTCCGTGGGTACAAAATATGCTCTGGCAATGGCAGATGTTTTACGAATACGGCGTTAAAAAATCAGAAGCGCGAAAAAATTTCGAAGAAGCCCTTTTCAAACTGAAAATTGACCATAACGAATCGCATTACCTGGCGCTCGAAATATACACCACCTTACTGGAAGTATATCTTGCCAACAACGATGATGCACGTTATAAAAACCTGAGAAGTGAATATGAAAAAGTAATTAACAGGTATTTTAAAAAAAGCAGCCTGCATAATATAAACCTGGAAGTGGTGGCAATGACCTCACGCCTGGACAGGGAACGTACAAAAAATCTCGAAGCCAAAACACTCGATCTTTTAAACAACACCAACGCCCTGCCCGAATATCACCCGAAGCGAATCGAACTCCTTGACTTTGTTTTCCAGGTTTCGGTTACTGATAAAAATTATATAAATGCAGAACGTTATCTTAACGATATCCTCGAAATAAAAAGAGTGCTCTACGGCGATGACGCAGTGGAATATCATCTGGCACGACTGCAACTTGCCGGTTATTACCTGGCATTTACAAACAAATATGAAGAAGCCAATGCAATTTTTAAGGAAAGCTTCACGAAAATAGTGGAGCCAAACATTGATATCTGGCATATTGATTATGTAACTGTTCTGAATAACAAAGCCATCTATTATGAAGGTACAGATCAGTACACAAAGGCTTCGGAAATGCTGGATGAAGCATTAAGGGTAACCCGTACGGTTTATGACAACACCGATGTGAATTACGGAATTGAACTTGAGAAAATAGCCCGTTTGCAGATCAAAATTGGTGAGTATGACAAAGCCGATAAAAATATAAAAGTTGCCCGTACCCTTCTTTTTGAAGAAAGAAAAAACAGCCAGACCGTGATTTTCTATGTACAGGCGCTGGAAACAAGTGCGAAGCTCAAAGCTATAAAAGGAGAATTAGGTGATGCTGAGGATGACCTGATCCGGTCGCAACGGATGTATTTCAGGGCCACAAACCTGATGGGCTACGATGAACTGTCATCTAATATTGACATCGCTGAATTATATATTCTGTTCGGAAGGTACTCCAGGACCAAAGAGGTACTCACCGAGGCGCTTGCCGATTATGAAAGTATTTTTGGAAAAGACTCCCGTAAACTCATTCAGCCCCTTGTGAGTATGGGTCACCTCTCTCTTACGGAGGGTGAATTTACCGAGGCACATAATTATGCGCAACGTGCAAACGACATTGCAGTCAAAACTTTTGGCGAAAATTCGTCTAAAAACGGCCCCACATTACGGCTGTCTGCTGAAATAAAAGCTGAACTCGGAGACTACGAAGAGGCAGAGAAAAACATTGCCAGAGCCATCGAAATCCAGGAAAATCAATTTAGCAGAGAACATATTGATGTGGCCAAATCGCTCTCTGAGCTTGGTATCATAAAACTTTACAAAAATGACGACCTGAAAGAGGTTGAATCCATTTTCAATGAATCACTTACTATAATAAGTTCAAAACTCGGGGAAACAAACCCTCTGTATGCCGAGGTACTTACACGATTGTCCGAAGTTTATATTGCCGAAGAACGGTACACCGATGCGTTCGAAACACTCAACGAAGCGCTCGATATTTGGGAATTGAGTGTTGACAGGAAAAAGAATGTGAATAAGGCTGAAATTCTAGTTTTGAAAGGAGACGTGTTTTATTTTCTGAAAAATTATAATGAAGCCGAGCTCAATTACCTCGAAGCTAAAAAACTTTATGACCGGTTCTTTAATAAAAACCATCCCGAATATGTAAAGATCATTTCCAAGCTTGCCAAAGTTTATTTCATGGAAGGCGATTCCAGGCGGGCTAAGCGCAATATTGATGAAGCATTACTTAACTACAGCATATTTATTAAAAACTATTTTCCTGCCCTGAGCGAACGGGAAAAAGCACGGTATTGGAATACGATCAAACCTGTATATGAATTTTTTAATACCCTTGCGCTGGAACTTATGGACGAATTTCCTGATATGAAAATGGAAATGATGAATAATGCTCTGGCGACAAAAGCGTTGTTGTTGAATAATTCGCTTAAAATACGGCAACGAATTCTGGCAAGTAATGATCCGGTACTTATCGGCCAATACAATGAGTGGCAAAGAAAAAATGAAGCATTGATCGTTGCCATGTCCATGAGCGTGGATCAACAGGTAGAAAATGAGATCGATCCGGAAGCGCTTGCGAATGAGCTGGAAGAACTTGAAAGAGAGATCAGCCAGAAATCCGAGTTGTTTGCAAATGACATGAGCGATGACGCCATAACCTGGGAGCAGGTGAAAAAAGCATTAAAGCCCAATGAGGTTGCCATTGAGATGGTGCGGTTCAGATATTTTGATCATGTGTTTACAGATTCGGTCTTGTACGCAGGTTTATACGTAAAAAATGACGGGTCTATGAAGGAGCCTGGTTTGATACTGATTACAAACGGAAAACTACTTGAAACACGCTATTTCAAATACTACCGGAATATCATCTATTTCAAGGGAAAAGACCGGTTTTCCTATGCGAATTTCTGGGAACCCATTGTCAGCAAAGTTGGGGCTTCGTCAACCATCTACCTTTCGGCTGATGGCATATATAATCAAATTAACCTGGAAGCGATTCCTACCGGAGATGGAAAATATGTGATTGATAACTCAAATATCATACTCGTAAGTAATACCAAGGATATATTTCTGCGAAGCAAGCGCACGGCACATGCAGAAGCTTCAAACAAGGCCACCATGTTTGGAAATCCAACCTTCTATATTGCCAAAGCTGATCCGGAAAATATAACCATTTCACAACTCCCGGGTACTGAAAAAGAGGTGGATGAACTAAACAAGTTGCTTTCAAAGCGAGGCTGGAATTCGGAGGTTTACATGGAAATTGATGCCAGTGAAGCGAAGGTAAAAGAACTCAATAATCCAAAAGTGTTTCATATTGCCACACATGGTTTTTTTACCCCTGCTATCGAAACGAATGGTGCAGTGCCCGGTATGGCTGCGTCAGCGGCATCGCAAAATCCGTTACTCCGAACCGGTTTACTGCTTACAGGCGCCGGCGATTTGCTTAATAAGACCAAATATAATTACAATATGGAAGACGGTATCCTTACCGCTTATGAAGCCATGAACCTCAACCTTGACGGTACCGATCTGGTAGTGCTCAGCGCCTGCGAAACAGGGCTTGGCGACCTGAGTGTGGGCGAAGGCGTATATGGCCTGCAGCGTGCATTCATTGTTGCCGGCGCCAAAACCCTGATAATGAGCATGTTTAAAGTAAATGACGAAGCTACGCAAAAATTAATGATCAATTTTTATCAGAAATGGCTTGACACCGGAAACATGCGGCAAGCCTTTGTGGATGCGAAAAAGGAATTGAGAAACGAATACCATGAACCCATTTACTGGGGTGCATTTATTATGATCGGCCTGGATTAGTTTATGATTATATTTCCAAAATTATTCCGCATTAAAAACTCCAGGTAAACGTCCTTGAAATACTGGACATCAGGCTCTATCTCCATTGCTTTTTCATAGCAGGTAGTTGCATCCAGCAGGAGATTGTTTTGCTCATAAAATTCGGCCAGCACCAGATTATCAAAGGCCGATCTGATGTCAAGCGCAGCATGCAGTTCGCCGATTTCAGCAACAAAAGCGCCGGGCCTGTCACGGGTAACCGTTGTGATCGAATACTCATTTGATCCTCCTCCGCCGGTGCTTATCGAAATTATTACCATATCGCGGTCTTTTAGCTTTTCATCTGAAAAGTCAAGCGAAATAACCGGTTTGCTGGTTTTGGCTTCAAGAATTATTTCGTCAAATATGTTCTTAACGACTACGTTATATGCTACAGCATTGTCAACCGGCTTCCACCTGATCACGGCTATTGTATCGAATAACACGGAAGATTTTCTCATATACGCATGAATGGTAACAACTTCGCGCTCAACGGCGCCGGTAATGCTTGCATAAGCCTTGCGGTTGCTTTCCCTTGCTTCAGGCGCCATCTTACTCACCAGATAACTGGCATATTTATTTATCAGTCCGGTTTCAGTATTGTTTAGCCTCGCGGTAAGTTCGTTGATTTTATACTCCTTTGCTTCCTCATTTTTCAGCTCAATCGTTTCGCCCGACGATCCAAGTAAGGCGACATAGCCATTTGCATCTATCTTCAATACATCACCCTGATGCAATTGTGATCCGGCTTTCAACATGTTTATGTTCGTGGATGATGATTCCTGGAACGAATTATCTCCTTTTGAGATAATTACCTTAAACGAATAGTCCTGGGCAATACTGTAACACGATGCCCAAAGCAGAACGAGCATAATTGATCCGATTTTTTTCATAATAGTAAAGTTTTAAACCCTAAAATATAAAATAGTAACACCTGGTTGTTTATACTCAAATTTACCTAAAAGTAAACACCCGGGTGTATAATTAAAATGCATTCTGCTTAAAAATACTGCAACAGGTATTTGCATATCTGTTTTACCAAATATTTTAATTTTGTTTGCTTTGGCTCATTCTTAACTCTCGCGCGCATTTTCCCCGAAGGGGCGCCTATGGCGCAAGGCGTGCGGATTTACTTCAACAGTGTCTCATTGCCATAACGACACGCACGGGTACGCCTGACTATTGATCAACCCTTACATTCCCGGGCTTTAGCCCTTAAATGTGCAAAACCATACGTCTCAATCAATCTTATCAGAATACTTGTTTCTCATGAGAAACTCCAGGTAGGCGTCTCTGAAGTAATCTATATCCGGACTTTGCCTGATGGCATATTCATATTGGGTCAGGGCATCGAGCAACAGCTTATTCTGTTCGAAAAATTCAGCCATGATCAGGTGGCTGATGGGAGACCCCGGGTCAAGCCCGCTTTCCAGCTCTTTGAGTTTTGAACTGATTTCAGGGTCCGTTTTATCTGTCTTTTGGATAACATAGTCACCGGATGCGGTTTCCAAATCATTTTTGAGATGTACATTTACAATTACTAAACTTTTCCCTTTTAAAGCCTCTTCATTGAAATCAAGCTCAAAATAGGGTTTTTCAGTTTCAAAAATCCGTATTTCATCTTCGAAAATATGTTTGAGTGTAACCACATAGCCTTGGGCGTTCTTTGGGGGATCCCACCTGACCACAGCCTCCATATTATGCAGGTTGGCATTGGTATTCATAAATAAGATAAGTTCTCCACTCCCCCTTTCCGTTGCCCCCATCAATTCATTGTACGACTTCAGGTTGTCCTCACGTGATTCCGGAGCCATTTTACTTAACAGATAGTTAAGAAACTGCGAGACAAGGCCTTTTTCTACTTTCGGAACAAGTTCAACCAGCTCCCCAAATTGATATGTTTGGGTTTGTTCCGGTTTTAATTCAATCAGCTTACCTTTGCCAAACAGAAGGGCCACATATCCGGATGGCGATACTTTTAACTCACCTCCGGGAAGGATTTTAGTTCCGATTATTACTTTTTCCCACTCATTTTGTTCCGCCCGCACATAGTTGTCGCCCTGAGAAACGATCACCTCAAAATAATCTTCCTGTTCCTGTGCCTGTTCCTGAGCCTGT
>QIDJ01000022.1 GCA_003228395.1 Flammeovirgaceae bacterium | reverse complement strand
TTTTAAGGCCTGATCATTTTGGCCCATCCTGAAGTACAGAACGCTCAGGTAGTAGTATGTCCAAAGACGGTTATTAACTGTTATGTGTGGATTTGTATCCATGATAGAAATGCTCCTGAAAAACCATTTTTCGCCCTGTAAAAAGTTTGACAAATTGAGGTTTACCCATGCATGGCTGCTGTAATATTTGTTGGCGGATTTAAAATCATCTCTTATTTCTTCATTGAAGTTTGATTGAATACTATCGAGATAAAATTTGGATTGATCGTACTTAAGTTGGTGGGAATATAAATAGGATACCTGGTAAACCGCATCGAAAAACCGGTCCCATAGTTTTTCCTCCTTGTAAGAATTTGCCGCCAGGTTTAAAAAAGTACGGGCACTGTCAAATTCCCGCTTCTTAGCAAATTCTGATCCTTTTTGATAAAAATTATAAGCCCGGGTAGAATCAATATTCTGAGTATGTACATTACTTGCCAGAACATTTTCTGTAAAAATAAAAACCAATACAATTCCAACAATGATCCTGATCCTTCCCACCATTAAATACTATTATGAAAGCCCTGTCAATTCAATTTAGTAAATCTACCTGTTTTAGTGAAAAGATATATTTTAATAATATATTTCTGTCCGATCTGACAATAATCAGATGCTTCTTTTTGCAAATACTATCTGTATTTTGCTATATTGCTTCATCCTCAACCACAATAAAAATGAATAAAATTATCCTCAATTTATTATTTGCACTTTTGTCTGTATTTGTTATTAATACCCATTCGATATCACAGGTAACAAAGGCCCCTGAACGAAGTAGAGGTGAGGGGCCTTTCAACCGTTTAATAATCAGGGGTGTAACGATTATCAACGGCAATGTAGCTCCGCCAATCGGCCCGATGGATGTAATTGTGGAGGGAAACAAGATAACGTCCATTACACGAGCAGGATATCTCAACCTGCCATTGGATCCGGACAGAGAACCTCAGATCAGGGAAGGAGATAAAGTAATTGAAGCGGAAGGCATGTACCTGCTGCCGGGATTCGTGGATATGCATAGTCATATTGGGGGTACCGCCCAGGGCGCCGATGCAGAATATGTATTCAAACTCTGGTTGGCGCATGGGGTCACCACTGTAAGAGATCCATCGGCAGGTAACGGGCTGGCCTGGGTGCTGGATCAGAAGGACAAAAGCGCCCGGAATGAGATCACTGCACCGAGGATTTTCGCTTACACATCTTTCGGACAAAACCTCACTGACATCCCTGTAAAATATGCTTCCGCTACTACCAAAGACAAAAAATGGTTTGCATTACCTGAAAAACTTGCCGGGCCGATCACTAATGCGGAAGAGGCCACGGCATGGGTACGCGCCAATGCGGCACGCGGCGCCGACGGTATCAAATTTTTCGGTGCTACCCCGGAGGTGATGGATGCCGCTTTGAGAGAAAACAGGAATCTGGGTCTGGGATCAGCCTGCCATCACGCACAAGTCAGCGTAGGATGGTGGAATGTATTAAATTCTGCCCGGGCCGGGTTAACATCCATGGAACATTGGTACGGTTTGCCGGAGGCATTGTTCGAAGATAAAACCGTGCAGAACTACCCGCCAGACTATAATTATAATAACGAACAGGACCGGTTTGGCCAGGCGGGAAGATTGTGGAAACAGGCCGCCAAACCCGGATCAGCCAAATGGAACCAGGTAATGGACGAACTATTGGCGCTTGATTTCACAATAGATCCCACATTCAATATTTACGAAGCCAGCCGCGACCTGATGCGGGCCCGGCGGGCGGAATGGCACGAAACATATACCCTTCCAAGCTTGTGGGAATTTTACCAGCCAAGTATGAAGAGCCATGGGTCATACTGGCACTTCTGGGGAACAGAAGAAGAAGTGGCATGGAAAGAAAACTATCTGCTGTGGATGAAGTTTATCAATGAATATAAAAACAAAGGAGGACGGGTAACCACCGGGTCTGACTCCGGGTTTATCTTCCAGTTGTATGGATTTGCCTACATCCGCGAACTCGAACTGCTCCGCGAAGCCGGTTTTCATCCGCTTGAAGTGATTCGGTCTGCTACACTTTACGGTGCACAAGCGCTTGGAGCGGATGATAAAATTGGTACCATTGAAATTGGTAAGCTGGCGGATATGATACTCATCGAAGAAAATCCATTGGAAAACCTGAAAGTGCTCTATGGTACAGGTGCAATAAAATTAACGAAAGACAATGAGGTTGTACGGGTAGGCGGAGTTAAATATACTATTAAGGATGGTATCGTGTACGATGCAAAGCAATTACTGAATGATGTGAAAGTCATGGTTGAAAAAAAGAAAATAGAACTAGATTATGTCATTTATCAACCCGGCATGAAAGGCAAATAGCCGTGATAAATGTTACTTAAACAAAAAATAAATCTGATAATTCCTGGTCTGTCAATATTCCTGTTTGTTTTACTGTTACAGTTTCCTTTAGAAATTTATTCACAGCCACCTAAGGCAAAAAAAGGAGTAATTGATCTGAGAAAATGGGATTGGAACGCGAATAAAAATGTTGCACTGAATGGCGAATGGGAGTTTTATTGGAAAAAAATCATCGTTCCCAACGAGGCCCGGAAAGTAAACACCCCTGCAACAGATTTTATTTCACTTCCATCCACATGGAATGATCACGTGATAAACGGAAAAAAAACCGGATCTCGCGGATATGCCACTTACCGCCTGAAAATACTCCTAAATGATACGGTAAAATCCCTGGCCATCAGAACAAGAATCATAAGTACTGCTTATGATTTGTATGTGAACGGGAAAAATATTCTTCATTCAGGAAAGGTGGGGAGGACCAAAGATACCACCATACCGGAATACCATCCGGATGTAGCTTCCTTCACTGCTACCGGAGAGGTTGAAATAATATTACATGTTTCCAACTTTGAGCACCGGGTAGGAGGACCACGCGATATGATTTCCCTTGGAAAAGAAATACCCCTTTTTAAAGCACGTGAGGTAGAATTACTTACTGCACTTTTCCTGGCAGGCTGCTTTTTTATAATGGGACTATATCATATCGTTCTATATGTAATCAAGCGAGATCCATCTCCCCTCTTTTTCAGCCTGTTTTGTATCGTTCTTATGATCCGTCTATTCATTACCCGCGATATTCCGATTACTTCGTTTTTTGATGTCGGGTGGCATGTACTCATACGGATAGAATATTTAAGCTTTTATACCGGATTTGCATTATTCTTTGCCTTTTTCACTTCGCTTTTCAAAGAACATATGAGAAAGAGCATACAAACAACCGTGTTTTTGTTGCTTGGGTTGTTGATCCTGATTGTTCTTATAACACCTCCTGGTATTTTTACCACTATCCTGATTCCCACTCAGATAATAATCCTGTTAATAACAATTTATACTTTTAATGTCCTCAATACAGCTCATAAAAGCGGCAATAAAGAAGCAATTATTTTTTTTACAGGTTATATACTTTTGCTTGTTTTTATCATCAACGACGTATTATATGCCGATGAAATTATTGAAACGGGCCATTTCTTTTCGTTTGGGCTTTTTCTATTCCTTGTTTTTCAGTCAGTCCTGCTGTCGCGCCGGTACTCGCTTGCATTTAAACAAAATGAAGATCTCGTAGCACAATTAGACCTTCTAAATCAGGATCTTGAGAAAAAAGTTGCAGAAAGAACCCGTAGCCTTGAAGAACAGAAAGAAAATTTGAAGGATAAAAACCTCAGGATCAAAGAACAAAATAAAGAACTTCGTAAACTGAATGCCGAACTGGATAATTTCGTTTATTCCGTTTCACATGACCTCAAATCTCCCATCGCTTCCATGCTCGGTCTTATCCAACTGTCGCGGTCTGAAGAAAACATAAAAACACTGAAACAATATCTGGAGATGATGGAGAAAAGCCTAAGCAAACAAAATGAGTTTATCAGCGAAATCCTGGATTACGCCCGGAATGCACGTCTCACGTTAAGTCCTGATCAAATAAAATTCCAGGAACTCATAGAAAACTCCTTTGAGCAATACCAGTTCATTGAACAATGGAAGTCTATTATAAAAGAAATCACGGTGGATCAAAACGAAGTATTTGTTACCGACCGGCAGCGCCTGAACATTCTGTTGAATAATTTAATATCCAACGCCATGAAATACAGCACGGTGGGAAACACGAACCCGAAAGTGCACATAAAGGTTACGGCCGACAACGATAAAGCAAAAATTGAAGTAATAGATAACGGATGTGGCATCAAGCCGGAAAGAATTGATAAGGTATTCGATATGTTTTACAGAGCAGATGAAAAAAGGAGTGGATCCGGATTGGGTTTATATATCGTCAGGGAAACCGTGGATAAACTACATGGAACAATTCATATCGAGAGCACGGTTGGAGAAGGAACCAACGTAACTATTGTTGTACCTAACCTGATTAATGAATTACATTCACAGGAATCTTCAACCTGAGTTTAGTCATAAGAGTCATGGCATGACTCCATGCCCTTCTATAACTGAAGAAACAAACAAGAAGTAAACAGACATGCAATGACTAATCTCCTTTTGCACAACCCCGATCATAAACTCACAGAATAAATGTAGAGCTTACCCTGATGTAATCCGGGGTTATGATGTAATCTGATGCAGCGGACATCTATTCCTTCTGCAACTAATCTGAATGTCCGTTCAGACCCGGACGCTCAAACCTGTTTCAGGACATTTCAAGTATGTTATCCTCTGGCACAATATCTGCGCTGGTATCGATTAATTTAAAACCTGTTTTTGATATTTTTACGTATTTTTTTATTATTATAGTTTATTTTATACCCTATTTATTGTTTTTTTACATATTATATATTTGTTTTGATGCATATTTAATCTCAATGTTTTAATTATGGCAATGTTTAAGAAAAAGTGGATGGTTCCGTTTCTGATGTTAATGGCGCTTTCTGTGATGGGTGTGTTTGCCCCTTCGAATATCACCAGCATGAATGTGGAGAATTTAAACAGCGGTGATATTGCATGGATGCTCACTGCTACTGGTCTGGTATTACTGATGACTCCGGGGTTATCATTTTTCTATGCCGGCATGGTGAGGTACAAAAATGTGATTTCCACCATGTTACAAAGTTTTGTAGCGCTTGGTGTTATTAGCCTGCTTTGGGTTTTTATCGGATTCAGTATTGCCTTTGGAGACAGTGTAGGCGGTGACGGTACAGGTTTATTTGGCAATCCGCTTACTTATTTCATGTTTTCAGGTGTAGGTTTAGGGCCTAATGATGCGTTTGCGGCTACCATCCCATTCATGCTTTTTGCCATGTTTCAATTAAAATTTGCCATTATCACTCCGGCCCTCATCACCGGCGCTTTTGCCGAACGTATCCGGTTTTCGGCTTTCCTGCTTTTTATATGTCTTTTTTCACTATTTATATATGCTCCCCTGGCACACATGACGTGGCATCCGAACGGATTATTCAGAAATTGGGGTGTACTTGATTTTGCCGGAGGCACCGTAGTGCATATTTCTGCTGGTCTGGCGGCGTTGGCCGGTGCGCTTTATCTGGGGAAACGACGAAATATTGAAGGGGAATCAAAACCGCATAATATTCCGTTTGTCATTCTCGGCACGGGCATGCTCTGGTTTGGATGGTTTGGTTTCAACGGAGGCTCGGCGCTGGCTGCCGACGGACTAGCTACTTCCGCCTTCTTAACCACTAATACCGCCTCGGCAGCAGCCATGCTTTCGTGGATATTCTTCGACGGCATCCGTGGACGTAAGCCCTCGGCAATCGGCGCCTGCATCGGGGCGGTGGTTGGACTGGTGGCCATCACACCGGGTGCGGGTTTTGTTACTGTTGGCCAGAGTATCTTTATCGGATCGGTATCAAGCATTGTAAGTAACCTGGCCGTACACTTCCGGACAAGGTCTGCGGTGGACGATACGCTGGATGTATTTGCCTGTCATGGCGTAGGAGGAATAATGGGCATGCTGCTCACGGGCGTATTTGCCAAAGACGTGGGGCTTATTTACGGCACTTCCACTACTTTTTTCTATCATATTGTTGCCCTTGTTTTGGTGAGTCTGTATGCGTTTTTCGGATCCTGGTTTTTGTATTATATCCCAGATAAAATACTGCACATCAGAGTGGCTGGACACCAGGAAGAAGAAGGTCTCGACATGTCACAGCATTCCGAGCAGGCCAGTGATTTCAGCGAAATCAGGCTTACCATGTCAGAGCGTAAAAGTGACGTGGTGCTGGATAAGGCATCCTGATTCACGCGGTACAAGCACACGAGTAACCGGCCTGCTATTCACAGCTGTATATGGTAAAAGAGCCTCAATGTAATGCGTAGCGCTACTCCCCTCAGATTCATCCGGAGGAGACCTGCCCACAACCCCTTCAGTCCTGCTACCGCAGTGACATTCCCCCACGCCCCCCTCAGAGTTACCCGCAGGTATCTCTGAGGTGTACCTGTGCCCTACATTGCCTAGAGTCCTGCTGCCGCAGTGACTCTGAGCGGGTTTGGCTATTGCGGGTATGGTTATTTGTAAAGTTATTGTCACAAGTCTGCCTTACGCTTACGCCACCGCTAAGGCTCCAGTCTGGTACTGCCAGGTTTCTCTATTACCTTCTGACCACAATATGTCATGAAGTTGGCATTTAAGCCGCTTTATCTTAAAATTGGAGTCTGAAAACAACAGCGCCATGAAATACGCCATCGTTATAAGCACACTGCTGGTAATCCTGCTTTGTCAATCATGCGGCAAAAATCAATCGCCGGAACACCCCCCCGAACCTGAAGCCATTTCACTCCTCGGCCATGCATTGTATCCCCCGGAATTACCTCCTGAAACAGAAAAGGAATTTAAGAGGAAACTTCGTGATACCCGTAATGTCGCCAAAGCCCACCCTGATGAAGAAATTGCACTTATCTGGTATGGAAGGCGGCTTGCTTATTTGGGCCATTACCGGAAAGCCATCGAAGTGTACACTGCCGGCCTTGATATACATCCGGGATCTTTTAAACTTCTCCGGCACCGTGGTCACCGGTATATCACCATCCGGAAATTTAACCGGGCCATTGCCGACCTGAGTCGCGCGGCAGTGCTGGCGGCAGGCACAGCCCCCGAAACAGAACCGGACGGCATTCCCAACAAGCTGAACAAACCGCTGACAACAACCCAGTGGAATATTTATTACCACCTGGGCCTGGCCTATTACCTCAATGGTGAATTTGACAAGGCGCTGGAAGCCTGGAATACCTGCTACGAACTATCGGACAATACCGATGTGCTGGTGGCTGCAACAGACTGGCTTTACATGACATACCGGAGGCTCGGCAGAAATGAAGAAGCAGAGGAACTCCTTACCAGGATTTCGCCGGACATTGAAATGATTGAAAATGACGCTTATTTTAAGCGCATTTTGATGTATAAAGGTTTGGTTTCTCCGGATTCATTACTGCAAACCGCCACTGATGA
>QIDJ01000342.1 GCA_003228395.1 Flammeovirgaceae bacterium | reverse complement strand
CCCTGGTTTTTACATTGCCGGCCACAACCAAAATGGCATTCTGAGTGGTATAAAAACGGTAAAAAAAATCTTTTACATCTTCCATGGTGGCATGCTGTATGTGAGAGATATCTTTTCCGATGGTGGCCCATCTATACGAATGCGTTTTATACGCGAGCGGCCGGAGCTTTAGCCAGGCATCTCCATACGGTTGATTTAAATACCTTTGTTTAAATTCCTCAATCACAACATTTCGCTGTACCTCCAGCACGGCCGGATCGAATGTCAAACCATGCATGCGGTCAGATTCAAGCCAGAAACCCGTTTCGAGGTTATTGGCAGGAACCGTCAGATAGTAATTAGTGATATCCGGTGTGGTAAAGGCGTTATTTTCGCCGCCTACTTTTTGCAGGGGTTCGTCGTATGAAACAATATTTGCCGAGCCACCAAACATGAGGTGTTCAAAAAGGTGGGCAAACCCGGTTTTGGATTCAGATTCGTCACGGGAGCCTACATTGTATAATATGTTTAAAACCGCAATCTGGGTATTGCGGTCTTCATGTACGAATACCTGAAGGCCGTTAGACAATTCAAAATGCTCATAGTGGATCATAAATAAACGGGCAGGTGCAAAAATAAAAAATAGACCTCCATTTTACAGTACACCCCGATAATTAATTTAATTTTGCCCGGTTTAGTAATATAAGTGTATGGAATTTAACAGGGATAAACTTTCGGATGCGAAACTGCTCGATCTTTACGAGGCATTGCTGCTGCCGCGGCTGATCGAAGAAAAAATGCTTATTCTCCTTCGTCAGGGACGTATCAGCAAATGGTTTTCGGGTATTGGTCAGGAGGCCATAGCCGTGGGTGCGGCGCAGGCAATGAAAAAAGATGAATATATTCTTCCCATGCACCGGAATCTTGGCGTATTTACTTCCCGGAAAATCCCTTTTCATAAACTTTTTGCACAGTTTCAGGGCAAATTATCGGGTTTTACCAAAGGCCGCGACCGGTCTTTTCATTTCGGAGCCCGTGAACACCATATTGTGGGTATGATCTCTCACCTGGGAGCCCAGTTAGGTGTTGCCGATGGCATTGCATTGGATCATTTGCTTAGCAAGAGTAAAAAGGCCACGTTGGTTTTTAGCGGCGACGGAGGTACAAGCGAAGGAGATTTTCACGAAGCCCTGAACGTAGCGGCCGTATGGAGCCTGCCGGTAATTTTCATGATTGAAAACAATGGATACGGACTTTCAACACCCAGCAGGGAGCAGTATGTGTTTAAAAATTTTATCGACAAAGGCCCGGGTTATGGCATCGATGCAGTAAAAATTGATGGCAATAACATTCTTGAAGTTTATAACACTGTTAAATCCTGGGCGGGGAAAATACGAAAAAACCCACGGCCGGTATTAATTGAGGCTATGACCTTTCGTGTGCGGGGACACGAGGAAGCCAGCGGCACCAAATATGTACCGCGTGTGCTGATGGAATCCTGGGCATTGAGAGATCCGGTTGAAAATTATGAGGACTATCTTAAGCAACTGGGTATTCTCAACGATAAGATTCAGGTTAAGATCCGTCATCGGATTATCACGGAAATCGAGCAGGGGCTGAAGAAAGCTTTTTCTGAAAACATGCCTGTGGCCAACAGCGGAAATGAAATAAAAGATGTATTTGCCGGATACCGGCAGAAAATAATAATTCCCTCAAACAACAAGAAGTCAGCAAAACGCCTGGTGGACGCCATTTCTGATGGATTACGGCAAAGCCTCGAACGGTTTGACGACCTGGTATTTATGGGACAGGACATAGCAGAATACGGAGGGGTTTTTAAAGTATCTGAAGGCTTTCTTGAGCAGTTCGGAAAATCGCGCATACGTAACACGCCTATTTGCGAATCTGCCATACTTGGCGCAGGGTTGGGGTTGTCGGTAATGGGGAGAAAATCAGTTATTGAAATGCAGTTTGCCGATTTTGTGTCGTGCGGATTCAATCAACTTGTTAATAACATTGCTAAATCGCATTACCGTTGGGGGCAGAATGCCGATGTAGTCATCCGGATGCCCACGGGAGCAGGTGTAAATGCAGGCCCTTTTCACAGCCAGTCAAATGAAGCCTGGTTTTTTCATACGCCCGGGTTAAAAATACTCTATCCGTCGAACCCGTATGATGCCAAAGGATTACTGACTGCCGCCATTGAAGACCCGAACCCGGTGTTATTTTTTGAGCATAAAAAATTATACCGTTCGGTAAAAGATGAAATACCTGACGCGTATTATACGTTACCAATAGGAGAGGCCGTATTGGTGAACGAAGGAATAGACATATCTCTTATTACATATGGTGCGGGCGTGCACTGGGCATCGGAAGCAGTAAAAGAAAGCACATCGTTTACTGCTGATATAATCGATCTGCGCACCCTGATGCCATGGGATAAAGAAGCTGTCAGGAATACCGTGAAAAAAACCGGTAAAGTACTGATACTCCACGAAGATTCGCTCACAGGCGGTATCGGAGGTGAAATCAGCGCATGGATTGCCGAAAATTGTTTTGAATATCTCGACGCCCCGGTTATGCGCCTGGGGAGCCTGGATACACCGGTTCCGTTCAGCCCGCCGTTGGAAGAAAATTATCTTCCTCAGGCCAGATTAGATAAAAAAATCAAAGAATTGATCGAATATTAATAAATTTAGATAGTTTTAATAGAGATTCAGTGCTGTGATTAACTTTTCATGCATACGAAAACGACATTCTGGTATATAATAAAAGGAACAACAGTAGTACTGATTACTGCCATTATGCTGTTTATGGCGCCTGCAAACATACAGGCACAGGATGTCCCTGTTAAGGTAGAAAAACCCAAAGAAAAGAAGAAACGGATAAAGAAAAAACGGCTGAAAGGCGACAAAGCAAGGTCAAACAGAAAGCAGTTAAGGCAGGCTAAATATAAGACCAGGAGCAAGCAGGGAGACAAGGCTGTAAAAGGCGATATTACAGGAAGGAAGTATAAGCCTAAAAGAACGTCCAGAAAAACGTATGCGCGTCCTCAACCCGATCCGTATGTGGGTAGGAAAATAAAACGTACAGGGCCGGACAGGGCCGGACCGGAGCCACTTCCAACCTTCAGAAAGCCACCTCAGGGCGAAAAACCAAGAAGAGGCGATATAACCGGTAAAAAGCGGATACGTACGCAGTCAGCTTCATCTGCCAGAAGGCGGACATACGCGCAGCCTGACACCAGGGCCAGAAGCGCTACAAAAAGAGGTGAAAGGGCCGGACGTGCAGTTTCAGTTACAAAAAGTGTATCTAAACCTGCGGAACGTGGCAAAACCATATCAGTTTCGCGGCCCGTCTCCGTTTCCGGCACGGCCCGTATCAGAAGAAAGAAAAATCCGTATGCAGGAAAGGACCGGCGCAAAGGCGAAAGGGCTACGGACAAATACATTGCCGGAAGAAAACTGCGAACCCGCGGAACACAATCTGCTCCGGGTGTGCCAAGGGGCGGATACGATGCACCTGATACGTACTATGGCCGTAAACGCGCAAGAGAAGGTGGGCGCTTTTCCAGACGTACCATGCAAACAGGTGGATATGTTAGCGGAACGAGAAAGAGCGAACAGGCTGTACGGGGAGCCGGACGTGAACCATCGATGAAAAACTATGAGTCGCCCCGGGCAAAACCCGTAAGACCTTCATTTAATCCGTATGCCGGAAGAAAACCACTCGATCAGGGCGGAAGATTCAAAGCCAAAAGAAAACCGGAGATCCGGTCGGCAACAAGAAAATCGGAACGCAGTGTCAGGGTACAGGTGAGTGTGCCGAAATCTGTATCAGGAAGAAGAAAGATCAGCAAACCTAAAAGCCCCTATGCCGGAAGAGAGCAACGACGTGGCGAACAAGCCACTGACCGCGATATTGCAGGTCGAAAACACAGGACACGGAATTTTGAATCGCCAAGACCATCATGGGGCGGCGCCATTGCCAGGCCAGATACATACTATGGGAGACAAGACCGGGGCGACCGCGTATCTAAAGCACAAATTCCTGCCTACCAGCCTAGCAGGGAAGCCTTCCGGGCAACGCAATTTCAGGGCCGGTTCAGGCAATTCCAGATTTCGCCGGGCTATGCCGATCGTAAACAATCGGGATATCAGGGGAACATCCGTGCAAAACCGCCCATAAGTGGCGGGGGTAGTATCAGCGGCAGAATATGGAACAACAAGGGGCGGGCCATTCAGGGTCGCCCGCCAAGTGGAGAAACCCAGGCAGCTACACAATTTCAGGGTCGTTTCAGGCTGTATGAGTTACAACCCGGCTATGGCAATCAGCGGGCGATCGGTAAATACCAGGGCCGCTTTCGTCAATATGAGTTGCAACCCGGCTATGGCAATCAGCGGGCGATCGGTAAATACCAGGGCCGCTTTCGTCAATATGAATTGCAGCCTGGCTACGGAGATCAGCGAACGATTGGCAAATACCAGGGCCGCTTTCGCCGGTTTGAGTTACAGCCCGGCTATGCGAATCAGAAAGCCATTGGCAAATACCAGGGCCGCTTTCGTCAATATGAATTGCAGCCCGGCTACGGAGATCAGCGAGCGATTGGCAAATACCAGGGCCGCTTTCGCCGGTTTGAGTTGCAGCCAGGTTATGGGAATCAGAAAGCCATTGGCAAATACCAGGGTCGTTTTCGCCGGTTTGAGTTGCAGCCAGGTTATGGGAATCAGAAAGCCATTGGCAAATACCAGGGCCGCTTTCGCCGGTTTGAGTTGCAGCCCGGCTATGCGAATCAGAGAGCTATCGGCAAATACCAGGGTCGTTTTCGACCGTATGAGCTGCAGCCCGGCTACGAAGATCAGAAGGCCATCGGCAAATATCAGGGCCGTTTCCGTCAGTTTGAGTTGCAACCCGGTTTTGCAAACCGTAATATTGGCAGGTATCAGGGTAATATAAAAGCCCAACGTCCTTTAAAAGGAGGGGGAAGCATCAGCGGCAGGTTATGGAATAACAAAGAGCGCGCTATTCAGACAAAACCTCCCAGCGGTGAAACGCAGGCAGCAACTCAATTCCAGGGTCGTTTCAGACCGTTCGATTTACATCCGGGATATCTGAATGACCGGGATATTGGCCGATACAAGGGCCGATTCCGTCAGTTTGAATTGCATCCCGGTTTTGCCGATCAGGGAAGTAGGTACCAGGGAAATATTAAGACCCGCAGACCGCTTAAGGGAGGAGGAAGTATAAGCGGCAAACTCTGGAACAATAAGGAGAAACCGATTTTAACAGAAGGACAAGGCAAGGAAACGCGGTTGGCTACTCAGTTTCAGGGCAATCTTAAATTCAGGCGCCCCTCAACAGGTGGAGGCAGTGTGAAGTATAAACTCTGGAACAACGATGAAAAGCCAGTATTGACAGAAGGACAGGGTAAGGAAACGCGGCTGGCTACACAATTTCAGGGAAATCAAAAATTCAGAAAGACTAAAACCGGCGGTGGAAGCATAAGTTACAAACTCTGGAATAATAACGAAAAACCTTTAATAACAAAATCCGGGGGTAAAGATGCAAAAGCCGCCACTGGATTTGAAGGCAGGTTTAAAGATTATGAGTTAATCTATGGATTTAGCGGAATTGAAAGCGCCAGATACGGGCGCAAGAAAACGCTTCCTTTTATGAAACCCTCGCAAAAGAAAAACACGGGATACTATGCGAGAGTGGGAGTTACAACGTCAAGAAAACAAATGCATCCAAGCTATTCCTATACAAAAAGTGGTGAATCAAAAAATGCTGCAGAAGAAAAAGAAAAAACGCTGAAGTTCAGATTATGGTGGTCAAACCTGTTTAAAGCTAACAGTAATCAGCCTGACAATATCAAGAAAAAAGAGAGAAAACCCCGTTATGACAAACGGGAAAATGATTTATGGTACAAGTAATGAGCTTAAAAGTGAAAGTTCACCTCCTGCCTGATATCAGGATGTATGCTTAGCGCAACCGGGCATGTTCGTGCAGCAGCTTTCAACATGATTCGTTGTTTTTCAGAAGCAGTGCAGTTTTCCCAGAAAAATTCGATTTGTACTTCTGATATTCTTCGCGGGTCAGCAGCCATAACTTTGGTAACTTCCGACCGGAGCCCGGATAAATCAATATTTTCGGGTTCTGCCTTAATTCCGATAATGGTCATCATGCAGGCACTTAGTGCACCGGCCACAAGATCAGTTGGTGAAAAAGACTCACCTTTTCCGTTGTTATCTGTTGGGGCGTCTGTTATCAGTTTGTTACCTGATTGAAGATGAACAAACCGGGTTCGAAGAGATCCCTGATATTCGTTTACTATTGTGGGCATAAAATTTTAAAACTTTATTGTGTAATTTAGCGTTATTGAATCAATTGTAAAAATAAAAATTACGGGGACTTTAATGCATATAAGAGGTGTTATATTCATTATTATCGTTTTTTCGCTCGTTTTAAACGAAGGAGTGGCGCAATCCGGGTATGATTATGATTACGCTTCAGAATTTATTTGGGGCATCACTAAAAATACTTCAAGTGGGCTGATCGGGGGGGTTATTGCAAAGCAGTCGAAAGCGATAAAACCTGGCGTATATCGTACGCTTGGTATGGAGATTGTAAATATCAAACATCCGAATGAAGTAAGGCTGAACTCCATTATTACCGGTAATTTTTTTATATGGGCAAAAGAGCTTTACCTGTACTCCCTCCGGGGACAGTACGGTCGTGAATATATCCTCTTTAAAAAAGCACCACAACAAGGTATCCAGGTAAACGTGCAGTTTGCAGGAGGGCCTTCAATTGGCATAAAAGCCCCCTACTATATTGAAATTACGACCGGGGGATTTCAATCAAAAAAAGTCCCCTACATAGCCGGGAAATATAATTTTGATCAGATTTTGGGTACCGGAAATCTGTTTCAGGGACTATTTGAATCAGGCATTACTGTGGGCATGAATGTAAAATCAAGTTTATTGTTTGAATTCGGTACCTTTAAAAGCAATGTTTCCGGTATTGAACTTGGTTTTTTGATTGATGCATATATCGAAAAAGTCGAAATTGTGCCGGCTGCTGATAATACTGCCATTTTTCCAACTGCTTTTATTTCATTTTACTACGGTAAGCGAAGATGACAGGTGGATTACCTCCTCCATAAATTGCCCTGAACTGCTTTTTATTTTTATAACTTTGCGACACTTGTAACGTAGGGATCAACTATGATTGAATTACCTGTTGTATCAGAAGAAAAACCAAAAAGGGTAAAGAAACCGGATTGGCTGAGAGTGAAACTGCCTGTAGGTAAAGATTATGCACGGGTAAGAAAACTGGTGGATAATTATAAACTCCACACGATTTGCGAAAGCGGGAATTGCCCCAATATGGGTGAATGCTGGGGAGCAGGGACGGCCACATTTTTGATACTGGGAAATGTATGTACGCGAAGCTGCACCTTTTGTGCTGTGGCTACCGGAAGACCTCCGGAGTATGATACAACCGAGCCTGGTCGCGTAGCCGAAGCCATATTTAACATGCAGGTAAAGCAT
>QIDJ01000177.1 GCA_003228395.1 Flammeovirgaceae bacterium | reverse complement strand
GGGTTGCCTGAAGGTAAATTGCCTGAGGTTTCCATTCCACTTGAATTCACCCCTGCGAATTATAATAATCCGGAGCTGGTGGACAAGCTGGTTCAGTCGGCCCGGACTGCCATTGGAAAAGAAAATGTAATCGATGCCGAACCCCAGATGGTAGGCGAGGATTTTTCGATGTACGGCCAAACCGAAGAAAATGTTCCAACCGTACTGTTCTGGCTTGGCACCGTACCGGACGAAAGAATACAATCCGGATTTTTACCCGGGCTGCATTCCCCTTTTTATTATCCCGAACCGGCCCTTTCTATAGAAACAGGAGTCAGCGTGGTCACCCGGTCACTGCTGGACCTTTTTAATCAGCAAACCTGATCAACCGCGATTTTGCCGAATTGGTAAGACGGAAATAGTTCTTTTCATTCCCGTGAAATACACTGATCACGTTTGACTGGGTTGGAAACAACTCCATCAGAAAATCTGCGGAAATATTCAGGTTCTTCCATTTTTCCGGACAGGTGATGTCAAACCGGAGCCAGAGGCTGTCCTCGTTTTTCTCACAGCTCGTGAAGCGGATTTTTCTTTCCTGCTCGTTGATGGCACAACTGAAATGTGAGGAAAAATATTTTTCAAACAACAATCCATGCGCCGTGCAGTTATCTTCACTTTGAAGTTTTGCGTGTGTGTTGAAAGCATTATACAACGCATCTTCCAGGTCGTTGGTAAATACTTTTATGACTATTTCTGCACGTGTAGCTGGGGGTATATGCTTTATTTCCACCACAGCAATATAAACGGCATGGTTAGAATCAGAAGTCAGCAAGCCTGAAACAGATCCTGAACCGGAAATGAATATCATAGCAATGAACATCTGCAGCGAAATCGCTAAGGATATTATGAAATACACGTTTAATTGATTTGTCTTGTCAGTTTTAATTTACCGGATTATTACGATCCATGTTTTTTCGGGACTAAAACCAATACTGAGATTTCGCACTGCAGTAGATATAAGTTTACCATGTAGCAGAATAAATTCGCTACATGGTGTCACAATTTCGCTATACTGTACTACTGCGGCGCGATGAAGCGAGCTTTGCTCTGTTTCATCGAGCCTCCCATCGGACTCGAACCGATGGCCTACGCATTACCTGCCCACCGTGTTGAGCTGGGGAGCGGACTCGAACCGCTGACCTACGCATTACGAATGCGTTGCTCTACCAACTGAGCTACACCAGCTTTACGCTCCGGCAGGCGGGCGAATGCGTTGCTCTACCAACTGAGCTAAGGAGGCTTAGTATTTACTTCTTATCTTTCTGCAAATATAATTTTATAATCGTATTATCATGACACGCCAATGATAAGGAAATTGAAATTTATATACATCATCTGAATTAGCGTATATTCAGCATTCCGACACCTGTAAAATATCGTTTGCTGTTTCGAATAGATTGCCTTTTTCGTTTTTATGGGTCATTTTGTTAAAAAAGTTCAATTTCTTAACCCTTTTGTCTTAAATATCGTATTTATTTAAATCACCCCTGATTGATTATCGCTTATGATATATACGTTTACGAATGGCTTAATTGATAAGATAACCTTGAAAAAGCTTACCAGGCTCTTGTTGACGTTGACTTTTTTAATTGGTCTTTCGCCAGCAGATTTTGTTACATCGCCGGCATACTCCCAGTCAAAAGTTGAAGAAGGGGTTTTTAATTCAGAAAACGGGATAAAGCTGAACGTCGATGATCTTCCACCCGTAAATAGATTGTTCACTTCCTCTGACCTGCTCAAAGTATCCATCGAAACCAACATTGGACGACTTTATTTCGATAAGGAAAACCCGGAGTATCAAAAAGCGGTTTTCAGGATGAAAATCAATGACAGCATTAGTGTAGTAAAGAAAATACGTATAAAAATACGCGGAAATACCCGGGTTCAGATTTGTGATACGCCTCCGTTTAAAATTGATTTTCATAAAACAGACTTTAAATGGAAGTGGTTCAATAAGCTGCATGCACTCAAGGTGGTTAACACCTGCGGCAACGGCAAAGCGTATCAAAATTATCTGCTGAATGAATACCTGATCTATAAAATGTATAATGTACTTACCGATATGAGTTACCGGGTCAGGATGCTTGAACTCACATTAAAAGACAGCAAAGGAATGGAACCGGATGAAGTTCATTTTGCTTTTCTTATCGAAAGTGATAAGATGCTTAAGAAAAGAACAGACACGAAAGAGCTTGAATCAGAAGACATAAAGATGGCTGAACTGATGCAGATTTTTTATATGAATCCCGGCGAAGCTTCTTTATTTAATATTAATATTCTTGCGTTGTTCCAGTGTATGATTGGCAATACTGATTGGGGATCCAATAGTTTTCATAATGTAAAAATATTTATGAAAAATGAAACGTACAGTCCGGTTCCCTATGATTTTGACTATGCGGGAATGATAAACGCCAAATATGCGGTTCCTCCTAAAAGTCTTCCAATCAATACGGTAAGAGAACGCTATTACCTGGGGCCCTGTTGCAAAAACGATGAATTTGATGGTGCGCTTGAAGTGTTTAAAAGCAGTAAAGAAAAAATGTATCGTGTGGTAAATACGTTTCCGTATTTACGACCAAAAGAAAAAGAAAATATTATTAACTATTTCGATAGCTTCTTTGACATCGTTGACAATCCGCAAGCGCTTAAAGCGATGGCTACGACGAATTGTCCGTATTAAGATTTTATATCATACGTAAGCCGCACTACAAACGGATTGTCCTTTACGTAGCGGCCCATACCATAATAAACGCCTATACCCAGATTCAAATAGAAGTATTTATAGAGATTTAAACTTAATAAATTATTAAACAGAACACCCGCTTCAAAGTAACCGTCAGGGTAATCCTGGATCAGTACTCCTGCATTGTATTTAAATGTCCCCTTCACACCGGTAATTTGCGCTTTGCCCTTATTGATATTATAAATGACAAAAGGAATGGTAATACCGTTTACCCCAGACCTGCATTTTCCGGTTTCACTTTGAGCAAAGCAAACCGGTGTAACTATAAATAGAAACCATATGGTAACCAGCAAAAGCATCCCATTTCGCATGGGCCTTGAAGTCTTAGGTAATTAAATACGCCCGAATCTAAGTAAAATCAGAATAAAAAAAGGCCCCATAACAATATGAGCGCCTAAAAATCTATTCTGTTTATAAATGCGTTGTTAATACTTAAAAGCGATACCCAGGCTGTAATTCAGGTAATACAGGTTATCAATATTCTGCACATTGTAAACTACCAGGTTGTATTTTGCACTTAACAATACCCCTACGTTGGCCATTACGCCAAACGGAATAAATACACCTGCTTCCGGAGCAAAACCCAATTTCCAGTTTTTTTCATCAAGCCGGAATGTGCTGAATTGCAACTCCTGTTCTATATAATAAATACCAACCCCGATTCCAATAAAGGGTTTAATCCACCCTTCTCCAATGTAATAATGTGTGGTAACCAGGACCGGAAGTGTGTACACATATCTCCAGGACTTTGCATTTATTGTCGTGTTATTGATATCATACAATGACCGGGGTTTCTCTTCAAAGAATCCGTTATAACCAATATACACGCCCAGCGATACATCGTCGGTCATAAACCTTCTCCCCTCAAAACTCCAGCCTCTCCAACTGGTGGCATTAGTGTAATCCCTGAGATCTCCTCCAGGAGATGCCGGATTATAATTAAATGCCCAAATGGACTCCTGTGCCATGGCTTGTTTGCCGGCGCCGGCCATGAGCATGATAACCATCAACAAGGTTAAGTGACTTCTTCTCATCATTTTATTCAGTTTCACGGGGATAAAAATTTCTTGATTGTTTAAAAGCGCTTTCAACCGCAGCGCTGATCCGCTGGGACGTCACTTGGGTGTTTTCATCAACCAGGCCATTAATTGCTACATTCCAAACCAGTGCTGTATCAGTTTGCGCTTTCTGCATATCTTCCATATCGATCACGATCGTTCCTTGTTGATACGTATAAAATGTGCTGTACCAGTCTCCGGGGTTATAACCGGGAGTATAACCGGGACCCCACCAGCCATACCCGGGGAAGCCCCACCACCAACCGGGAATTGAAGTTATTTCCACATTTTCTATCCGAAAAGCCGTTGCGGCTACGCCCAGGTCCGGAAATGCATCGGCATTTTTCCGGATGTAGCCGAGCGCATCCATCTGTTTTTCAATTTCGGCCAGAATGAGCTGATCAAAACCATTCGTATAAAACGTGTCATCGCTGCCGGCGCCTTCATCCTTATCAATGATGAGCGCAACACTATCATACAGCACGTAGGTCTTATACTGGGTGAAATCCACTTCGCCATTGTAGTTTGTGATCACAATATCCAGGTCCGATTTGGCCAAATTGGTTTCAGGATACGGATAACAGCCACCCATAAAACTAAATAATCCTGCTAAACCCAATGATAAAATAAATTTCCTGTACATGTCTATTTTTTGTTCCTCATTTCCATTTTTACAAGCCGCAAAAGTACAACATCTGTTTGAATTTCAGATAAAATATATGATCTGTACCTGGCCCATTATAAAAAAAATAAGCACTTTAGATTTTACACCATCCACCGGGATGGTTGTTTTTCCTTTTTAAAACTATATAATTAATTATATAATTAATTATATAGTTAATGGGACGCAGAAAATTTGAAGACAGGCACATACGCAGCCTTCAGAAAACAGCCGGGGGCAGTACATACATTGTCAGTTTGCCGATAGAAATTATTCGTGAACTGAAATGGAGGGTTAAACAGAAACTTGTAGTAAAGAAATACGGGGATGGACTCCTGGCTTGTCTGCCGAAATGAAATGCAGGCATGGTCAAAGACTGGAAACCGGAATAGATTTTGATGGTATAATATGCCCAGGCATAAAGTAAACCGCTTCGTGCTTTATTATTATTGCCAGGCTTGTATGCCAAAGTGAAACGAAGTCGGGTTTGCCCGACGTAGCCCACTCCAAACTAATTTAAATCAGTAGTAAAAATAAATGCCCACCTGCACTCTATAAGAGCTACGGTGGGCGAAGTTCACCTGCGTTCTTGCTGAACTTCGGTGAATAAAGTCGGGATGACTGGATTCGAACCAGCGACCCCGTCGTCCCGAACGACGTGCGCTACCGGACTGCGCTACATCCCGAATTAATTAGTACCATTATGTAATTAACTCCAATTCTATTACTGAAGCACGGAAAAGCTTCGTCCGGCACGCCGGACTGCCTGCCCGTCCGAAGTCCTGATAGCGTGCTATCACGAACGCAGGCGCTACATCCTGATTTTTTGCAAAACTAATGATTATTAAACAATTTTGATGTACATTTTGCTGCCTTCGTTTACACCAGGGAAAATACGGCATAAAGGTTCTCGTAGCTGCCTCCTGTTTGCCGGTTAAATCGATTTATAACTATTTTAGCAAAATGGCTAATGATCATACATATAAAAAATTCCTGATTGTATTTCTTTTATTATTCCTGCTGTCTCCATTTTACGTAATAAATAGCCAGGCTCAGCAGATAAAAAACCATTACGGGCTTAAAGCCGGGCTAAACTTCTCAGGGTTCCGAAGAACACCTGATTTTAAATTCAGTTACCAGGTTGGAATTGCCGGCAAAAGATATCTTGGAGACCTGGGCTGGTTTGTGCAACCTGAAATAAACTATTCCAGGGAAGGAAACATAAACCAGCCACTTGAGTTTATCAATGTACCTGTAATATTCGGTTTTGACTTTTCTGAAAACTTCAATATGCATGTTGGAATGCAAGCGGGATTTCTGGCCGGAACCCAGGGGAAGGAAACTGCCGATTATAAATCAGTAAACGTGGTTGCCAATCTGGGACTTGAGTTTTATCTATTCGAGATATCCAGTTTCGGTGCGCGATTTGATTACGGATTATCCGGATTCGAGAAAGCAGATACGAATGTAATCACATACACATTTGAAGTTTATTTTATTGTCTGGGTATGGTAGAATACCTTTCCCTGTTATATCTCCCCTTTAATTCATATTTCGTTGTTAACATTAAACCTTATATTTGCAATCCAACCTCAATTTAGAACGAATAAACGCCGCTCATGTATATCTGATAGCAGATTGTAGCGTATGTATGTATTTTTGCGGCCTTATTGATCATGAATTCTACTGAAACCTGTTTTTAGAAATAACCGGGCAGTATTACTATTTAAATACTATCAAAATCTAAAAACGGCGTGAAATTGCAAAGTTGGATAAGATTTTAAAAGTCAAATACTGGTATTAACTGAAAAATGGGCAAAGCGGGTTTTTATTTCTTCCTATTACATGCTCTTTGGCTTACAATTTTTACTTCATGCAATGAGGAAGACTTTTCGGATACCTTAGTTGTTACGGAAGATGTTATTTACGTAAGTGCGGAAAAAGTAAGGGTAACCGGCAGGATACTGAGTATTGGAAAACCCATTGATGATCATGGTTTTTTCATCGCCGGTGATGAAACTTTCAGCTCGCCTGTTATTGTCAGCCTTGGCCCCAAATCCGCTCCGGGCAGATTTATCGGAGAAACCAGCGACCTTGTTTTACAATCGGATTATGTTTTTAAATCATTTGTTTCTTCCGGCGGCGAAACAATATTTGGTAGTGTAAAATCCTTTCAGACCCTCTCCCCGGCGATTGTTGACTTCAGCCCAAAAACCGGTACAAAAGGGCAGAAAATAATTATCCGCGGCAGCAACCTCACCCATGATACAAAGGTATTTTTTGGTGAAAATGAAGCAGAAGTAACAGAAATCCGGTTTGAGTCGGAGCTAACCGTGAAACTGCCCGAAATCGGGGATAGTTTTAAAGTGCCGGTAAAACTGGTTGTACAGGGGCAAACCATCCAGTCGCAACAAATGTTTGAATACATTTTCGGCACATGGCAAAGTGAGGGTTTTTTTATCAATGATCTGCAGCTTGCCGAAACCATGTATTTCAGGGACGGTGACCAGTTTATTTTTGGATTAGGCAGGGACACTCATTTTCAATTAAATGAAAAAATATGGAAGCTTGATCTGACAAGCTTGACATGGTCGGAATTATCTTATCCCGGTCCGCCAACGAGAAGCCCTTTTTTCAGCAACGGTTTTTGGGGCACAGGGGCTTCTATTGTAAGAGGAAACACTTTTACTCTTAACAATGCCTTCTGGAAATATAGCTCCGGGGAATTTCAGCAAAAAACCAACCTGCCTTTTCAGATGTATAAAAGCGTTTCGTTTGAAATTGATGGCGTCCTCTATGTGGCAGGAGGATACCATACGGACGCAATACCTGCAACAACGATTTACAAGTACAATGAGACTTCTGACCAATGGACCATACAGGGAGAATTGCCTTTTGGGTTGAATATCAGTAGCGATTATCCTCACTTTGTATTTGAGAATATCCCTTATTTTATCACCGAAGGCCAACATGTAAGAAGGTATGATACGGCTACCGATACCTGGGACATTATTTCCGAATTCCCTTCAGATGTGAATATAAGTGG
>QIDJ01000203.1 GCA_003228395.1 Flammeovirgaceae bacterium | reverse complement strand
TTTTAATTTCAGGATGGATCGGTAGTTGTGGCGACAATCCGCCCGAGCCAGTACCGGTAACCACACTGGTCATCACGACAACAGATATTGACGGCGCCGTTATTCAGGGTGTAAAAGTGAATTTATACCGGACTATTCCCGATTGGATATCAGAATCTTCACCTGCATTGGAAGAAAAAATAACCGATGAAACAGGAAAAGTGGTTTACACCGATCTTGACAGTGGTAAATACTATATCGATGCACAAAAAGGCTTCTTAACAAACTGGGAAGAAGGTGTGATAAAGACCGTCGTTGAAGATTTTGAAAACACTACGAAAATATTGGTGGTTGAAAGTCAAAGTGGATTTCTGTCCTCTGCGTCCGGTAAAAAGTGGATTCTGAGCACATATCTTTTAAACGGTTCGGATGCGTATGATTTTCTTGACGATTGCACCAAAGACGATGAGCTGATATTCTTCAAGGGGTCAGGAAGCGGAAAATTTACGCTTTCCAATGAAAACGACTTGTGTAATACCAACGGGGCAACATCCATACCCGGCGCATGGAAAATTGTACCGGATGATCACGTTCTGGAAATTCAAACCACCGAAACTTTTGTATCCTGGAATCTGGATGAGCTTGACTCCGCAAATCTGAAGGTATCGTTTGTTAATTCAGGAAATAATATTGAAGCAGGCTATATTGCAGTGGAATAATTACTATGATCACATGGCATTATCTGATAAACATAACGTCCGCATTCTAAAAAATACACAGATATTTTCAACGGCCGAAGCAGGCATATTAGGCCAGATTGCTAAAAAATTAGTAGAAATCCCACTTAAAAAAGATGAAACACTTTTTTATAAAGGCGACAAAGGACATGCGATGTACATTATCGAGAGCGGCAGTGTAAAAGTTCATGACCGGGACTACATATTTGATACGCTGCGGGAAAATGATGTCTTTGGCGAATACTCCCTGATCGACACCGAAGTGAGGTCAGCCACTATTACTGGTCTGGAAGATTCAAAGTTACTGAGCCTGAATAAGGATTCTTTTTACGGGCTGATTCATGGCGACCAGGATGTGTTGCAGGGCATATTAAAATTAATGGTTACCCGGCTCAGAACCCTCGACGTAATACAGGAAAAACTCGCACAGAAAAACAGAATGATTGCCAGCCAGAAAGAGGAAATATCGAAAAAGAACGCTGAGCTTGTAAGCTTGAACGACGAAAAAAATCAGCTTATTTCCATTGTTGCCCATGACATCCGGAATCCGCTGGCTTCTGCGTCCACTTTCGTAAATTTGCTGAAATCGGAAATCAATCTTCTGAATGACGAGCATGCCGAGTATGTAACTTATCTGCAGCGTTCATTAGACCGTATAACCGATCTGGTCACCCGAATACTCGATGTAAAAGCCATTGAATCGAGATATATGAATGTTAAACCATCCAGGTTTAGTGTACGAAGTGAATTGAACGATCTGGTTAGCCAGGTTGAAAGTAAGGCGTTGCAAAAAGACATACAAATTATCAGTGAATTTGATGAATTTCAAGCTACCATTGATCAGGGTCTGTTCCGGCAGATAACTGAAAACCTTGTAACCAATGCCATAAAATTTTCTCCTCCATCCAAATCAATCCATATCAGGCTTACAACTAACAAAGACCGGCTGATGTTCGAAGTTCAGGATGAAGGTCCCGGACTAACCGAAGAAGATAAAAGTAAGCTTTTCGGAAGGTTCCGGATTTTAAGTGCGAAACCGACTGGGGGTGAAAGTTCAACAGGTCTTGGCCTTTCGATTGTTAAGAAATTCACCGAAACCATGGAGGGTAAAGTATGGTGTGAGTCGGAGCATGGTAAAGGAGCGACCTTTAAGATAGAGCTTCCCATGACACTCCGCGTTCAGCAAAAACCATTGGCCTGAAACACCCTGATACCATGTGAAAAATCCGGACACGGTTATAATATCTCAAATTAGCCGGCCAACCGGCGCGATGCCGCAAATGCGGGTTCCTAACTATTGGAATTGGCTTGATTAAGTTGTTTTTTTGACCCAATTGTTGAATTTAGTTGAAGTGTTAAACTTCGATAAATAATATTTAAGCATTTAGGCATTTTATCATTTACCAATTTATATATCTACACATTTAATCAATTTCACTAAAATAACAGTAGAACTCCAAAAAAAATATTATGGCAAGTAAAGACGATATGGATTTTACCTACACCACCATTGACGAAATATTCAGATTGAGTGTTGGTGAATCCGGTGATTATAGCGGTGCGAAATATGATGGTGACTTTTCGATGACACTGGAAGAGGCCCAGCGCAGAAAACATACTTTTATTGCTGACAGTCTGAATATTGAAAAAGAAAGCAAGGTATTGGATATGGCGTGTGGCTGGGGGCCGTTCTCCAAATACGTTGTGGAAGAAAGAGACGCTGAAAGTATCGGACTGACCCTTTCGGAAGGCCAGGCGGAGGCTTGCCGCAAAAACGGATTGAATGTGCTGGTAAAAGATTGCAGAACGGTTAAACCGGAAGATTTTGGCCAGTTCGACAGTATAGTATGCATTGGGGGGCTGGAACATTTTTGTTCTATTGAAGAATGGAAGGCAGGTAAACAGGAAGAAGTTTACACAAATTTCTTTAATACATTATACGATCTGTTGCCTGTGGGTGGAAGATTTTATATGCAAACCATGACATTCAGCAAGAATATGCTGGACCTGAAAGATATCAGCCTTGACAGCGACAAAGACTCCGCATCGTATGTACTTGCGTTGATGATGGAGGAGTTTCCCGGGTCATGGCTGCCCTACGGCCCTGAGATGGTAGAACGTAATGCCGCACCGAAATTTAAGCTGATTTCAAAAAGCAGTGGCCGGTTGGATTACATTGAAACGATCGGACAATGGAGAAAGAAATTCAGAAAATTCGGTTTCAAAAAATACGGATTATATCTGAAGTTGCTTGGAAGATACATTACAGACAAAGACTTCAGGCAACAGGTTGCCGTCTTCAGGGTAAGTCCCAACAGGGTATGCTTCGAGCGTGAGATAATGGATCATTTCCGGCTGGTTTTTGAAAAAGTATAATTCAAAACATACCTGCAAATAAAATATTTTTTTGTGGCGTTTCGTAATATTGCGCCGCTATTTTAAACAAAAAAAATTATGGCGGTTACTGTTGACAACCTTTCGAAGAAATACGGTTCGCAGCTTGCGGTTGATAACATCTCGTTTACTGTAAATACAGGTGAAGTCGTGGGGTTTCTTGGGCCAAACGGCGCTGGAAAAAGCACAACCATGAAAATGATCACCTGTTTTATTGCTCCGGCGTCGGGTGATGTGCGCCTCGACCGGTTTTCTATACTTAAAGATGCTGAAGAAATCAAAAAAAGAATCGGTTACCTGCCGGAAAATAATCCACTATATACCGATATGCCGGTTATCGAATACCTGCAGTTCTGTGCAGAGGTTCAGGGAATGAAAAATGATAAAATTTCCGCCAGGCTACACGAAATGATCGAAAAATGCGGACTGGAATCCGAAAAGCACAAGAAAATAAATGAGCTTTCAAAAGGATTCAGGCAGCGTGTAGGACTTGCCCAGGCCATGATTCACGATCCGGAGGTGCTAATTCTGGACGAACCTACTTCCGGGCTTGATCCCAACCAGATTGTGGAAATCAGAAAACTGATTAAAGAGCTTGGAAAAGAAAAAACAGTTATCCTCAGTTCCCATATTCTTTCGGAAGTGGAAGCCACTTGTGACCGGATTCTCATCATACACCGCGGCCGCATAGTTGCCGACGGAACATCAGATACATTACGCCAACAGGCACAAGGCCAGGAATTACTGAATATTGAAATTGAGGCTGAGGCCGCCGATTACGATAACATCCTTGAAGCGCTGACCGGACTGGCGTCGGTAGAAACAGCTAAAAAGCGAAACGGCCAGCCAGGTAAGTTCAGAATACAGAGTAAACCTGATAGATCATCACGTAAACAGGTGTTCGACCTTTGTGTTACAAACAAGTGGTATCTCACGGAAATGACCGCTATTGAAACGAAACTTGAGGATGTTTTCAGGGAATTAACAAATTAAATAAAGAAACTAAAGGCATACACAGATGAGAAAAATATGGATTATAGCAAAAAGGGAGCTTGGCTCCTATTTTGATTCGCTGATAGCCTACCTGATGATTGTCATTTTTCTTGGCTTAAGCGGATTTTTTACCTGGCTGTTTGGCAACAATATATTTTTAATGAACCAAGCCAGTCTGGCTGTGTTTTTCGGTATTGCTTACTGGACACTTTTCTTTTTTATACCTGCTGTTACCATGCGGTCGATTGCGGAAGAAAACCGATCCGGAACCATTGAACTATTAAGCACCAAGGCGGTATCGGACGCCGAAATTATAGCCGGCAAGTTTCTGGGAAGCTACTTACTGATCGTCATTGCGCTTGCATTTACCCTGCCTTATTACATTACGGTTGCAAATCTGGGCAATATAGACCATGGCGCTGTTATTGGCGGCTATCTGGGACTATTGCTTGCCAGCGCCGCATATATAGGCATTGGAATATTTGCCAGCAGCAGCACAAGCAACCAAATCGTTGCTTTTCTGATGGCCTTGTTTATATCCTTATTTTTCCATTTGTTGTTTGATATGCTGGCCATGAGTTTTACTGGTGTGCCGGGTAGGTTATTCAATTATCTGAGCGCACAGACGCATTTCAGTTCCCTCTCCAGGGGTGTTGTGGATTCCAGAGACATTATTTATTTCCTAACGATCCTTGCGGCCGGGTTGGTGATGTCAACCGTTTTGTTGTCGAAAAGAATCTGGAAAAATTGAAAAAACTGCAGAAATGAAAAAAGTGAATGTAATATCCCGGCTCCTTATCTTCTTTGCAATACTGATTGTGATTAACCTGATAGCTGAGAAGCTATTCTTCCGGCTCGATTTTACCGAAGATAAAAGATATACGCTGAGCGAGGCCACCAAACAAACATTGCAGGGACTTGAGGATGTTATCACCATAACGGCTTATTTCACCGAAGATCTCCCGCCGCAGTTATTATCCACCAAAAAGGATTTTGAAAGCCTGCTCATTGAATATGAAACATTATCCGGGGGCAATGTCATGTATAAATTCATTAATCCCAATGAATCGGCCCAGCAGGAAAACGAAGCACAGCAAAACGGGATCAGTCCGGTCATTATTAATGTAACCGAAAGTGACCAGGTAAAACAACTACGGGCATATCTGGGCGCCACGTTGCAAATGGGTGAACAAACCGAAAGTATCCCCGTCATACAGCCCGGTTCCGGTATGGAATATGAACTAACCACGTCGATTAAAAAACTGGCCATAACGGATAAACCTAAAATTGCATTTGTTCAGGGCCATGGCGAACCCTCGTTAAATGAAATGGCTCAACTTCACAGGCAACTCTCGGTTATGTATGACCCCGAGGCCTTCACAATTACCGACACGACCACTATTCCGGTTTATTATAAAGCCCTGGTTATCATAAACCCGGTTGATACGATTCCCGAAAATCATTTTCAAAAAATTGAAAATTACCTTCAATCAAACGGAAGCTTATTTATTGCCTACAGCAACGTAACCGGCGAACTTAGCCAGGGTGTTTTAAGAGCGACTCCTGAAATCGGATTAAGTAACTGGTTGCAATCGAAAGGGATATCCCTTGGAAAAATGTTTATTATTGATGCAAACAGCGCTTCCATCGGCGTGCAGCAGCGTCAGGGGCCGTTTGTAATAAATACACAGGTGAAATTTCCTTACTTCCCGATAATTGGTGATTTTGCTGACCATCCGGTTTCAGAAGGGCTTGAATCACTACTGTTACCGCTTGTTAGCCCGGTTATTGCACAGGCCGACTCATTAATGAGCGTAACCATTTTAGCGCAAACATCGGAAAACAGCGGCCTGGTGAGTTCACCGGTTTATATTGATATAAACAAGCAATGGGCACTAAGTGACTTCAGAGATGAACCTCAACCTGTGGCTATTGCACTTGAAGGGAAAATTGGCAATGCAAGCCAGGCACGAATGGTAGTTGTCTCAAATGGAGATTTTATTGTGAATGGCGCCGGACAAAATGCACAGCAGTTAAATCCGGATAATGTGAATTTTGCGTCCAATATCATTGACTGGTTGTCGGATGACACCGGTCTGATTGATCTGCGTACCAAAGGCATAACCAACCGGCCGCTGAAGCAACTGGAAGACGGCGAGAGAGCCGTAATAAAATATGCCAATGTTTTTGCTCCGATACTGCTGGTACTTATATATGCATTTATACGAAAACAACGGTACCTGAAAAAGAAACAAAACTGGCTGCAAGGGAATTATTAGTAAAAAAAGGAACGGTAATGATGAAAAAAGTTACGACACTGCGATTAATCATTCTCCTGGGCATACTATTATTGATATATGCCGGAACTGAATATTTCAGCAATACCGGGCGCAGCAAATCATTGCGCGACGCACTTGTTGAAATAGATACTGCAAGTGTAACCCGTATGCTGATCACCAAAGATGGAAATACAATTACGTTGTCGAAGGTGACGGATGGCTGGGAAGTATCCGGATCGCAGAACACCTATACAGCTGTTCCAAACCGGGTAAAGGGCGCCTTTTCAACACTTCAGACTATAAAGCCAGGCCGTGTAGCCACACGCAATCCCGCAAAATGGAAAGATTTTCAGGTGGACACTACCGGTACACGTGTCGAAATATTTGAAGACGAAGATAAAACACTTGATATTGTTCTCGGAAGGTTCGGAATGCAGGGGCAGCAGCGGTTTCATACCTATGTACGGCTTTTTAAAGATAATGCGGTGTACGTGGCAGACAATTTCATGAGTTTTTCAATATCCACCGATGTTTCGAGCTACCGAAATCAGGTACTTGTAGAATTTAATCGTGATTCTGTAGAATCTATACATTTTATATATCCGGGGGATTCTTCTTTTCAGCTTGTCCGCTCGATTGATGGCCAATGGCTGGCGGACGCCATACCTGCTGATTCGGCAGAAACCGTCCGTTACATTAGCAGTATCAGCAAGTTAAGCAGTGGTAAATTTGATAATGAAACCGATCCTGATATGCTGGGAAAACCTGTGTATCAGGCTATAGTCAACATTATGAATGAAGATCCGGCGGATATCCGGGCATGGTTAAGACCGGACAGCACTATGGTAATCACTTCCAGCCAAAATATGGAAGGGGTATTTTCAGACCTTTCCTTAAAGGATAAAATTTTCAAATCAAAATACGAATTTTTGCCGGTAGAAGAGTGACCTGGTAAACACTCAAAAATCAATATGTGCCTACATCAGTTACCTGATCGTCATTATCAGAATGAATGAATAAGGCTATTAATTTGAATTCATTTTGTTAAACCTTATTTTAATGTTTTGAAAAATGATTCATTTAACAAAAAGCCTGTCCATAAAATAATGATCATTACAGAATCAAATTTTAAATCTATTCTGGTTTGGAAAATACGGATATGAAGATGGGTT
>QIDJ01000069.1 GCA_003228395.1 Flammeovirgaceae bacterium | reverse complement strand
CCTGCTGGTGGAGTTTGTGCTTATTATTCAGAATAAAATCGATACGATTGCTCAGCGAACAACGGACTATCGGTATTGGCAGGGTTTTCAAACCGATTTTTACAATTATAAAACGGGTACCATACTGATTAACTTCGTTGAAAAAACAAAAGGAGAACTTGTGTGGCAAGGAAGAGCGGATAGTGTGCTTGAACATGATCCGAAAAACCTGAAAAAGAGATTGGCACAGATCATTAAAAAAATCTTGATAAAATACCCATACTTCGCAAAACAATAACCTATTTTAGTTGCACTAAAATTTTAATCCATGAAAAAAAATATAGTAGCCGGAAACTGGAAGATGCATAAAAGCCTGGACGAAGGTTTAAAACTGGTATCTGAAATCGCAACCCTGGTAAAGGAAGCTCCGGTAAATGAGGTAGAAATAATTATTGTACCCCCGTTTATACATCTTACCGCTTTAAATAAACTTCTTCAGGACAATGATCCTATTCAACTGGGAGCCCAGAACTGCAATGAGCACGATTCTGGAGCTTATACGGGTGAAGTTTCGGCTGCCATGCTTAAGTCCTCGGGTGTGGTCTATGTGATTATTGGTCACAGCGAACGACGCGCGTATTTCAATGAATCGGACGAATTGCTCGCAGCTAAGATAAATCAGGTACTCAACAACGGGCTTATACCCATTTTTTGTTGCGGAGAGCCTCTTTCGGTCAGGGAATCGAACAGTCAGGAAGATTTCGTATTTACACAACTTACTAACAGTCTCTTCCACCTCAGTAAAGAGTCGTTTGGAAAGGTTGTGATCGCTTATGAACCCATCTGGGCTATCGGCACAGGTGTTACCGCCTCGGCAGCCCAGGCCCAGGAGATGCATAAGGCTATCCGAAATCATCTTGCATCACATTTTGGTCAGGAGGCGGCCGGAAACTGCAGCATTCTATACGGAGGAAGCTGTAAACCCTCGAATGCAAAAGAACTCTTTGCGCTGAATGATGTTGACGGTGGCCTGATTGGAGGCGCCTCGCTGAATGGAACAGACTTTGTGGACATCATCCGGTCATTTTGATCAATCCCCTGCCTTAAACGTCCTGGATTGTGTCTGTGGCACTGAAATTTTAGCGATATTTGTAAATACGCCTGTAGCAAAAATACCCGTTTAATAATATATAGAGTGTTGTCACCGTAATTTGTTAATTAGTAATTATTTCGGAATTTCAGGTTTTATCAGGCTTGTTTCAGTGAAGAAATTACAAGTTATATTGTCCGCATTGCTCATCATGGCCGCTTCAATGGTCACAGCCCAGCAATTTGTTCTTCCGGATAACATAGATGCATTTGGAATCAGCGTAAAAGAAAACCTTGCGAATAGTTCATCTGCGGAAGCGTTGGACATTGGTGATAGTTTTGAAAAACTTTGGGCGGATTTCGGACCTGACCAGCGGGTTAAAATCATCAGTCATGCGAAGACCATGGTTGAACATAATTATAAAATCAAACCTTACTTTCTAAAATATTTTAAGATAATCGATCTTGCAATTAACAGTGAACAAATTGATGATCAGCAGTTTATTGCATTACTGAACGTAAATGAAAAGGTGATTGGGTTGCATTCCGCTACGGAACTGATTATTTATTTTGATGCGCTTATTCGTTTTTTCGAAAACCACTCACTGTATTTTTCTGCTTCGAACCGCCTTATCGTTGAAAATTACAGTTATACTTTCGAATACCATGAATCTTCTTTAGCAATTGATTTTTTGGCCGACTATATGGATGAGGAAGATAACCAGGATGAGTTTTATGAAGATGAATATGCTGAGGATGAAGAAGAATATTATGAGGATGATTATGTAGATGATTCCGAAACGTACGAAGATGATTACAGTGAAAATGATTATACAGAGGAGGAGGAAGAATATTTTCCGGATCCACCTCCCCCCCTTGAAGGACCCGTTATTACTTTTTATCAGACCGACCTAAAGATAGTTTCGGCTAAAAAGGAAGCGGAAATAAAAAATACGACTGGTACATTTATCATTTTGAACGGATTATTTTCCGGTAGTAAAGGTACCATCAACTGGACCACCGGGGGGCTTGGAACGCGTGCTGTAGTAACACTGGCAGCGTATAATTTTGATGTACATCGTCCTGAGTTTGGTGCAAAAGCTATTCAACTGGAGTATCCGGAGTTGATCGAAACCCCCATCGAGGGAGAATTTACCTATGATGGCAAAAAAGGCATGTCAGGGATCAGGTTTGTGTCCTATAAAGATGACATTAAAATCCGGGTGGCGGAAGGCTCAGGCACTTCATTATCCGGAGGATTTACATTAGTGGGCGACCAGATCATTTCAGCATCACAAATGCCGGGAATTTCTGTATTAAGTGTTGAAGATCAGGGAGTTGTAAGGTTCAGAGCGATCGCCCGTTTTTTTACGCTAAAGGACTCGCTTATCGAAGCATCCGGCAGCTCTGTGACCATTTATCACAACATGGATTCTATTTATCACCCATATGCCACCTTAAGGTATAATCCTTATACGAAAGATCTTATAGTACGCCGTGCCGATAGCAATTACAAGTACGCTCCCTTTTACTCCAGTTTTGCCAATATGGACATAACCGCGGATATCGTTATATGGAACCTGCTTTCGGACAGTCTTGAAATATCCATTATTAGCGGACGATCCGAGGTGCCTGTAATATTTCAGTCAGAAGAATATTACAATGCCGATGTACTACATGCCATGTCACAGAATTACGGGTTTAATCCGTTATTGCTTGCTGTAGATTTTATGAGGAAAAACAAAGGCCAGGAAGTGCTCCCCGATGAGATTGCAAAACAGTATAATCTCAATCCGAATACGGTAGAAAATGCCATGAAAGAACTGGCTCAGTGGGGTTATATAAATTATGACCGCTATACTTACACCTTTACATTGAAGAAAAAAGCCAGGCATTATTTTATGGCAAAAAGGGGGAAGATAGATTACGATAACCTGTTGATATTGTCTAACGTATCATCGGGGCCTAACGTAATATTCGACATGCAAGCAGACGAAATGTACGTTAACGGAATTGAAAAATTTTATATTTCCGAAGTGCTTGATGTGTACATTATACCGGATAGCAACCGTATTTCAATGGGTGAAAACCGTAGCTTCAGATTTAACGGCAGGCTGTTTGCAGGTAACTTTGAGTATGTGGGAAAGGATTTTAATTTCAGGTATGATAGTTTTCTGATCGATCTGAACAGCATTGAGAAAATCCAGTTTTATATTCAGGATGAAAACAGCCTTTCTTCCAAAAAAACAAAAATTGACAACGTAATTGCAGGAATAACGGAAGAAGACTCGATTGACAACGCGGGATTAAGTGAATTTCAGGGCACTTCGGGCACACTCTATATAAACAAACCCGACAACAAGGCCGGGCGAAAAGTGCATGCGGAATATACCCGTTTTAGCGGCGGTGGCATGGGGTCAATCGTATATTTTTCCGGCAAAGAATATCATGATGGAGTATATGGCAAATCACTCTATTTTGTGCTGCCCCCGTTTGATCTGGATAGCCTGAGCGACAGCGATCCGGCTGCCATCAATTTTGCAGGCACGTTTTACTCACGTGGCATGATGCCCGAATTTAAAGAGAAACTACATATCATGCCGGACAATTCGCTCGGGTTCGACCACAGCGTCTCGCCCGATGGGTACCCGCTTTTTAACGGAGACGCCCGCATTTTTAACCGGATCATTCTGGATAAACGTGGTCTGAGGAGCGAAGGAAAAATGGATTATCTCACAGCAACCATCCAATCGGAAGACTTCATATATTACCCCGATTCGATTACTACAAAAGGGCTGACGTTTGATATGAAGGAAGATGAATTTAAAGGCCTGATCTACCCGAAAATATATGTTGAAAATTTTGATATGAAATTGCTGCCCGCGGTTGACAGCATGCACATCCGTAACAAAGAATCGCTCATATCATTATACGACGGCCTGGCATCGCTGGACGGGCTTGCCACCTTGACTCATAAGGGCTTGTTTGGAGAAGGCAAACTTATCAGCCTGGGTTCTGAAACGGTTTCAAAAGCATATAACTTTCAATACGATCGTATCAGGGCCAGGCATGCTGATTTTGAAATTAAGTCGTCTGATCCGGAAAAACCGGCGCTGGCAGGTAATGATATCCGTCTTAATTTTGATCTGCTGAGAAATACAGCCACCATCAGTCCTGAAATTGAAGGAGAGGCAGCCCTGGAATTTCCATTTGCCCAATTCAAAACATCTATTCCTACTGCGGTATGGGACCTGGCCGAATCAAAGGTAACTATGAGTAAGCCTGATAATGTTGACATTCAGTATTCTTACTTTTATACCACCAGGGAAGACCTGGATTCGCTAAGCTTCAATGCCACCCAGGCGGTATATGACATCAACACGTTGGAATTAACCATAAGCGGCATACCCTATATCACAGTAGCCGATGCAAGAATAACTCCTGAAAATGGTGAAGTGCTGATTCTTGAAAATTCCCGGATCGGTACACTTTCCAACACCACGCTGATCATTGATACACTTAATGCATATCATCAATTATACAATGGCACCATTGACATCATTTCAAGAAATGAATTTTCGGGGTCTGCTACCTATCGTTTTATTAATGCCATTCAGGATACATTTGCCATTAAACTTGAAAATTTCCGGCTTGAACCAATAATCGACAAAAAGGGAAGAATTAGTAATGAACTGCAAACTGTGGCAAACGGAATTGTTTCAGAAGAAGAGGCGTTGCTTATTTCCCCTGGTATGCTCTACCGCGGTAATATTATTATGGAAGCCAGAAAGCCGGCGCTCAAGCTTGATGGATTTGTAAAACTTGATTTGAAAAAGATCAGTGATTACAATACCTGGATTCAATATGCAAGTGATGCCGAACAACAGGAAGTTGTCCTTGATTTCGATAACAGTTTGACCGAATTTAACCGGAAGCTGACCGCCGGCCTGCATTTCGACTACAGGGATTACAGCCTGTACAGTACATTTATAAATGACAAACGCGAAGTGGGAGATGAAGAATTTTTCGCCCCAAGCGGGTTACTGAGTTTCAGGCCGGATAGCAGTGAATACGTTATAATTGAGCAGGATAAGAATCTCGGGTTGTCATATGCAGGCAAAATGATGATTTACAAGGAAAAAACCGATGACCTGCATATTGAAGGTCCCGTGAGCTTTATCGAAAACAATAAGGACCGGAGTATCAATGCGGCCGTGATCGGCGACGGCAATCTGGAAACCAATGAATTTATTTTTGATGTATTTCTTACCATGGACTTCAATGTGCCTACGGGGATTTATGATATCATGAGCAACGGTTTTCTTCAGGCGATCGACCTGCTGGGCGCTCCGGAAGCTATTGAAGACCGTACAACACTTTTATATAAACTTGCCGATATGATTGGCGACAAAGCTGCAAAAGACTACGAAAAACGATCAGCAGAAGCCTATACCCCGCTTGGCAATATGTCGCCAAAGCTGATAAAACCATTTACGTTTAGCGAGCTTAGATTAAAGTGGTCGGACGAACAGAAAGCATTTTACAACGATAAGGGGGTCCTGGGTATTTCAAATGTGCTTCGTAACGATATTAATGCATCTTTTGAAAGCTTTTTCGAGATTCGAAAAGGGATTGACGGTGACCGGATTGACTTGTTTATAAAAGCAGCGCCTGAATATTGGTATTATTTCAGTTATGAGGACAATAAACTGCTTATTTATTCTTCAGTGAAGGAGCTGAATGACCTGGTCACACAAAAAACCAATCAGGGAAAAGCAAAAATTAGTGAGTTTGTGTTCGCCCCTGGCGATCGTGGTGAAACCCAAAGCTTTGTTAATGAATTCCGTCGGATTTATTTCGGAATTAAGGAGCCCTATGACCTTGGTGGAGAAACACAAACCGATGAAGAAAAGAAGAAGGATGTTTCGGATGATGAAGACGAAGGATTCTGATCGCTTTGAACGCTTCCTAAACCTTCACGATTATTCTATATTTGCACTTTCATTTTTAAAATCAGCTTTTTTTTATACAAATTATTGATACTGTGGATAAACAACAGATAAAAACCTACCTGGAATCAAATAAAGATCGCTTTCTTGATGAACTTTTCGGATTAATCCGGATACCATCGGTAAGCGCCGATGAAAAATTCAAAGGGGATGTATCCAAAGCGGCAAGTTACATTGTTGAAAAACTCCAGGAGGCCGGTGCAGATCATGCCGAAATATGTGAAACAGCAGGGCACCCGATTGTATTCGGAGAAAAAATTACGGACCCGTCCAAACCCACTGTGCTCGTTTACGGCCACTATGATGTACAACCTGCCGATCCCTATGACAAGTGGGAAACCCCGCCATTCGAGCCTGTAATTCGCGATGAAAAGATTTATGCCAGGGGTTCATGTGACGACAAAGGACAGATGTATATGCATATTAAAGCCATGGAAGTGATGACCCACCTGAACGATTTACCCTGCAACATTAAGTTTATCATCGAAGGTGAGGAGGAAGTTGGATCAGACAACCTGGAAATATTTATTAATGAAAATAAGGAAAAGTTAAAAACCGATGTTATCCTGATATCAGATACAACGCTCATTGATAATGATACCCCTTCATTAACAGTTGGGCTGCGGGGGCTGAGTTATGTAGAAGTGGAGGTGACCGGTCCTAACCGTGATCTTCACTCAGGCGTTTACGGAGGAGCCATTGATAATCCGGTAAACATATTATGCAAAATGATTAACGCATTGAAGGACGAAAATAACCGTATCACTATTCCCGGATTTTATGACCGTGTGATTGAACTTTCTGAGGAAGACAGAAAAGCAATGAACGAAGCTCCTTTTGACCTTGATGAATACAAAAAAGAGCTGGGTATCCAGTCGGTAGCAGGCGAAAAGGGATACACAACATTGGAGCGTGTGGGCATCAGGCCGACATTGGACGTAAACGGCATATGGGGTGGCTATACCGGGGCAGGGGCAAAAACGGTACTACCTTCAAAAGCGTATGCCAAAATATCGATGCGGCTGGTACCCAACCAAAAAAATGAAGAGATCACCGAATTGTTTACTAATTATTTTAAATCCATCGCACCTGACACTGTAGATGTAAATGTAACTCCGCACCATGGCGGCCAGCCGGCGCTTACACCTACCAACTCCATCGCTTACCTTGCAGCCAGCAAAGCTTTTGAAGAAACCTGGGGCAGAAAACCCATTCCTACAAGGGACGGAGGCAGTATCCCGATTGTTGCGCTTTTCAAAGATGCGCTAAGTGCAGATACGGTGCTGATGGGATTTGGCCTCGATTCAGATGCAATCCATAGCCCAAACGAACATTATGGCCTTTTTAACTTTTACAGGGGCATTGAAACCATCCCGTTGTTTCATAAATATTTTTTCGAGCTTAATAACGGTGTTTAATGCAGATGCAAAATAAATGAACTAAGCAATTTGATGCTACGTTTATAACCTTTGAAAAGGACTATTAATCATGAGAATAAATATTTTAG
>QIDJ01000070.1 GCA_003228395.1 Flammeovirgaceae bacterium | reverse complement strand
AATGCGTTCTTCCGGGAGCACATAGGTGTAATCCGCCAGATTGATATCGGGAAAAAATGTTTCTTTCATTTCACGCAAATATAGGATGCCGGACAATTTTTAATGATTAGATTTAAAAATGTTACTTTGAGGCTTATGCAATAACTTTTATCAGTATGTTGTTTATTTGGAAAAAATTCATACATGCAGGGGTCGTATATCAGGTATCGGTTAAAATTCAACTTCAAGGCAGGTACATCGCGGGGTGTACTGGAAGAGAGGCTGGTTTATTTTATCAAAATCACTGATTCTGACGATCGGTTGTACGGACTCGGAGAATGCGCGCCTCTGGCCGGTTTAAGCATTGATGATATTGATACTATCGAGGAAAAGCTTAATGTATGTATGGAACTACTGGCCGAAAAGGCGCTACCGGAAACTCCTGACGAAGTGTACTATCTATCTGAAGAACTGGCCGGCAAGGCGTATCCTGCGATACGGTTTGGCCTTGAAATGGCCATGCTGGATCTGTTACAGGGTGGTAAGAGGCTCTTATTCAGCAATGAATTCTATTTTTCCCGGGCTCCAATCCCGATAAATGGGTTGATATGGATGGGAAGCAAACGTGAAATGCTAAACCAGGGCAGAGATAAAATAAAGGCCGGTTTTCGGTGCATAAAGATGAAAGTTGGTGCGATAAATTTCGATGAAGAGTTACACGTGATAGAATCCCTGCGGTACGGTTTAGCTGAGAAAGAGTTAACCCTAAGAGTGGATGCCAATGGGGCATTTACGGCCGAAAATGCGCTTGTCCATCTGGAAAAATTGTGTCAATTTGACATTCATTCGATTGAACAACCCATAATGCCGGGCAATGAAATTGAAATGGCGCGTTTGTGCAAAACTACCCCGGTACCAATTGCACTGGATGAAGAACTGATTGGGAGGTCGGCAGACAAAAGGGAGTTGCTGAAATTCATCAGGCCGCAATACATCATTCTTAAACCTTCCCTGTTGGGCGGATTTATGGAAACGCTTGACTGGATAAGGCAGGCCGGTGAAATGCATATCGGCTGGTGGATCACGTCGGCGCTGGAATCAAATATTGGATTAAATGCCATTGCACAATTTACAAAGAAGGTTGATAATGGCATGGTGCATGGGTTAGGTACAGGCGGATTGTTTGCCAACAACATACCCTCGCCGCTACGGATTTCTGAGGGAAATCTTATTTACGATGATAAGGACCAGTGGGATTATACCATTTTAGACGATTTTATTTCTGGCTAAAGTTTCCTGCAAAATTCATATCAATTTTAAGCCCCGGCCATCTATGTGAAATAATATAATTTTAGCGTGCCATTGTGTATATTAGAGCCTTGGAGCCTTTGTGGCTGAAAATTAAAACCGCTACTCACGTAGTGATGCCCATGGCAAAAGGTACAAAGACACAAAGTATAACCCAAAACTCACATAAGACATAAACAACATGAAAACCATCAAAGGACCGGCCATTTTTTTAGCACAATTTGTGGCAGCAGTTCCTCCTTACGATTCCCTCGAGGGAATGTGTAAATGGGCCTCGGAGCTGGGTTACAAAGGAATACAGATACCAACATGGGAAACGTTTTTGATCGATCTTGATAAGGCGGCTGACAGCAAGGATTATTGCGATCAGCTCCGGGGAACGGTAGAATCGTATGGCCTGGAAATCACCGAATTGTCCACCCACCTGCAGGGGCAATTGGTAGCCGTTCATCCGGCGTATGATCAAATGTTTGATGCCTTTGCACCTGAACAACACCGAAACAATTCGGGTTCACGAACACTATGGGCTATACAGCAATTAAAAAATGCTGCCAAAGCCAGTCAGAATCTGGGCATTGATGTACATGCTACCTTCTCGGGATCATTCATGTGGCACACCATGTATCCGTGGCCGCAGCGTCCGGCCGGTTTATTGGAAGACGGGTTCAAAGAACTAGCCAGGCGATGGATGCCTGTACTTGATACATTTGAGGATTGCGGTGTGGATGTGTGTTATGAAATTCACCCCGGAGAGGACTTGCACGACGGAATAACCTTTGAGCGGTTTTATGAAGCCACCGGAAACCACAAACGCGTAAACATCCTTTATGACCCAAGCCATTTTGTATTACAACAATTAGATTATCTGCAATACATCGACTTCTATCACGACTTCATTAAAATGTTCCATGTAAAAGATGCGGAGTTTAATTCCAGCGGTAAAAGCGGTGTGTATGGCGGTTACCAGGAGTGGATTGACCGTCCCGGAAGATTCAGGTCGGTAGGGGATGGCCAGGTTGATTTCAGGTCGATATTTACAAAATTATCTCAGTATGATTATGATGGCTGGGCTGTGCTGGAGTGGGAATGCTGCATCAAAGATTCTGAACAGGGGGCTAAAGAAGGCGCCAGATTCATAGCTGATCACATTATACATGTTACCGAAAGCGCATTTGACGATTTCGCCGGTGGAAGCTCCGATGAACAAATGAACCGGAGAATACTGGGCCTGGACACATAACCCGTGATTGAATTTTCCAAATTCATAATGCCACACTATGTATTTATTAGGGTACGACGTTGGTAGTTCTTCTATTAAAGCAGCATTGATTGATGCCCACTCCGGTAAGGTAACAGATTCCGTAAAATTTCCGGATAATGAAATGGAAATAAAAGCGCTCCATCCCGGATGGGCGGAACAATCTCCTGAAACCTGGTGGGATAATTTGTGCCAGGCTACCATGAAATTAATGAAACGGAATAGCCATATTGACCGGTCCGATATTAAAGGCATTGGCATCGCCTACCAGATGCATGGGCTGGTACTAATTGACAAAGAGCTCCAGGTATTGAGGCCATCCATCATCTGGTGCGACAGCAGGGCCGTTGATATTGGCCAAAAAGCTTTCGCCGAACTGGGTGAGGAAAGATGCCTGAAGCACCTGATGAACTCGCCGGGTAATTTTACGGCTTCTAAATTAAAATGGATCAGGGATAATGAACCCGGTATCTATGAAAAGGTGTACAAATTCCTGTTGCCGGGTGATTTTATCGCCATGAAGCTTACCGGAGAAGTGTCTACCACTATATCCGGATTATCCGAAGGTATGTTCTGGGATTTCAAAGCCAACGAGGCAGCCCGGTTCCTGTTGGATTATTATGGGATTGACAGCCATCTGATCCCGGAAATTACTCCCACATTTTCGGTTCAGGGTGAACTTACCTCCGAAATGGCTGAGGCCCTTGGATTAAAAAAAGGTACACTGGTAACTTACCGGGCGGGAGATCAACCTAATAATGCGCTTTCATTAAATGTATTGGAACCGGGTGAAGTGGCAGCCTCCGGCGGTACCTCCGGGGTGGTGTACGGGGTTGTGGACAGGCCTGTTTTTGACCGGCAGTCAAGAGTGAATGGATTTGCGCACGTCACGCACCAGCCGGCAAGTCCAAGGCTGGGAATATTGCTTTGTATGAATGGATCGGGAATTCAATATAGCTGGCTCAGACAGCATACCGGATCGGAGGGCCTCAGTTATCATGAAATGGAGGACCTGGCGTCTTCCATTCCGGTGGGATCCGAAAATCTGCGGATGATCCCTTTTGGCAACGGAAGTGAACGGATATTTGGCAATCGTAACCTCGGTGCACATATAATAAACCTCCAGTTCAACACGCACAACAAACCACATTTATACCGGGCTGCGCTGGAAGGTATTGCATTTTCGTTTGTGTATGGAATGGAAATACTGAAGGAACTGGAACTTGACGCAAGTATAATAAGGGCGGGGAATGATAATCTGTTTCAATCAGAGGTTTTCTCTACCACAGTTGCTACACTGGCGAAAAGCCGGATTGAAGTAATTGAAACCACCGGCGCCATCGGCGCCGCAAAAGCTGCGGGCGTGGCGGCAGGAATTTACAATTCTGTCTCTGAGGCTTTACAAAGAATTGAAATTAAAAAGGTATATTATCCGGTTAGTGATAGCCGGAGGAATCAGTATGAAGAGGCCTGGCGGTTGTGGAAAACAGATTTAGAGAATGTGTTAACTCAAAAGCAGAAAATATGACCAAAACAGAAAACGCAACTATTGTTTCCGGCAAAACAGAATTTTTTAAAGGAATCGGCCGGATCATTTACGAAGGCAGGGAATCAACAAACCCATTGGCATTTAAATATTATGACGAAGCCCGGATGATAGGTGAAAAATCAATGAAGGAGCACCTCCGGTTCGCTGTCGCCTACTGGCATACATTCGGAGGTACCGGAGCAGATCCTTTCGGCATGCCGACTAAGTTTTTTCCGTGGCTTACTTCTAATGATCCCGTTAAACAGGCAAAAGACAAGATGGACGCCGCATTTGAGTTTATTTCGAAAATGGGTATTCCTTATTATTGTTTTCATGATTTCGATCTGATTCAGGAAGGAGATACGATAGCTGAAACGGATAAACGTCTGGAAATGATCACTGATTACGCATTGGAAAAACAGCAGGCTTCCGGGATAAAGCTGTTGTGGGGCACGTCCAACCTTTTTTCGCACCCAAGATATATGAACGGCGCCGCTACCAACCCTGATTTTGACGTGGTGGTCTATGCAGGAAGCCAGGTTAAACGAGCGCTTGATATTACCATAAAGCTGGGAGGGAAGCATTATGTGTTCTGGGGAGGAAGAGAAGGCTACATGTCGCTGCTCAATACAAATATGAAAAAAGAGCTGGATCATATGGCCTCTTTTCTGCATATGGCAAAAGATTATGCCAGAAAAAATGGATTTAATGGCAGCTTTTTCATTGAGCCTAAACCGATGGAACCCTCCAAGCATCAGTATGATTTTGACGCAGCAACGGTAATTGGATTTCTCAGGGAGTATGGCCTTATGGATGATTTTATGCTGAACATAGAGGTGAACCACGCCACTCTTGCCCAACATACGTTTCAGCACGAACTGCAGGTGGCTGCCAATGCCGGCCAGCTGGGGAGTATTGACGCCAACCGCGGTGATTACCAGAATGGATGGGATACGGACCAGTTTCCGGTAGATGTGTACGAACTCACAGAAGCATTTTTGGTTATACTGTCACACGGCGGGCTAATTGGCGGAATTAATTTTGACGCCAAAACCCGGCGGAATTCCACCGACCCGGTGGATATTTTTTATGCCCACATCAGCGGTATGGATGCGTTTGCAAGAGCATTGACTGCGGCTTACAATATATTGGAAAATACGGAGTATAGCAGGATGCTTGAAGAGCGGTATAGCTCATTCAGTAATGGAAAAGGGAAGGATTTTGAGAACGGAAAGTTAACGCTTAAAGATATGGCCGATTTGGCGCGGCAACAGGGTGAGCCGGTGCAGAAAAGCGGTCAGCAGGAGTTATATGAGTTGTTGATTAGCCGGCAAATTTGATATTTGTACATAAAAACAGGTCCGGAAGTAACCTGTTCGTCCGGCCGGCGGGTTTCCGAACCAGTTACAAAAGTAAAAGTGGTCGCCTGCCTGGACCGTACAGGCTTGCGCGAGTTTGCTAAATCCAGACAGGGCGTCTGCTCAACTCATTTCCTGTTTTTAGGTTTTCCGGTTACTCTGGCGCGGAAACCCGACTACCCTGGCGCGGAAGTTACTTCCGCGTCTTTACTGAATCTATTTAATTCAAAAAGGCAGGCTTGCGACAATTAAGCTGAAGGATACTTGCACCAGGCATTAATTGCAGGCGTTAACCACTCATCAACTAAATTGCTTAATAGTGTAATCACGCTGTGATTTATAATTAGAGTATTCCTACATTTGATCGGTAGGGAGATTATGGGTGCAGGGTGCATAACCACACCCTCAACAAAAGTTATTGAAGCGCGGCATGGTTAAGATTCCCGGATTGTTCCTGTTTTTGGTTTCCATTGTTCCAGTGTTAAAAGCACAAACAGGATCAGATCAACTGACTAACAATACCTTTGACGACCAGGTCAGTCACCTTTATGAATCCTATACCCACATACTGGGTAAATCAAGTCAAATTTTTAACGGGCCTGAATACATCCCGGCTGATATCAATATCAAAGGGCATCCGTTTTTTGAACAAAAAACGTTGCAATCAGGTGTTGTGAAGTATGACGGAATGTTTTATGAAAATATCAAAATGGGATTTGATATTTACCGCAATGAGGTTGCTATCGTTCACTATGATGATAAAGAATTCTTTTCACTGATCAGGCTTTCGAATCAAAAAATAAATGGGTTTGGGTTTAACGGCCATCGTTTTGTACGCCTGATAAAAGCGGAAAACACAGGCCTTCCTGCAACGGGTTTCTATGAAATACTCCACGACGGATACTTAAAAGTACTTGCAAAAAGGATTAAAAAAGTCCAGCCATCCACTGAACGTCCTTACCGGTATGAGTTCTATAGTGATTCCAAACTGTATATATTTAAAGACGGGATTTTTTATCCTATCGGTTCGAGAAAAATGCTGTTCAACCTATTGGAAGACGAGAAAAAAGCCATTCGCAGGGTTCGAAAAAGAAAAAAAGAGGATTTTGAGAATTATGTCCTGCGAGTTTGCAACTATTACGAAGAGTTAAAACAGGAAAGGGATTGATGGGCAGGGTAACAAATGGCATTTTATTGATTTTTTTACTGCATGCTGGTTCCCTACTTGGGCAGCAGAAAGATTACCTCATTACCGGCAATTTCCAAAATGTTTCATTCGCGCAGATGGCCGCGCAAATTGAATCCGAAACACCATACCGGTTTTTTTCCCATCAAGGTATCATGGATTCATTGGTAGTTAACGTTGAGGTGAGAAATCAGCCGGTTCAAAATGTACTGAAACGTGCTTTGACAGGTTCTGATTATCATTATTTCATCCTGTCAAATGATATAATTATTACCGTTGGTGCAACTATAAAGCCGGAGCTTCCGGAAGGGTTCTTCGACGTTAACAGCGATGCCCCTGTAGATGTGGACTTAACAGCCCTTTCATTTAGTAAAGGGTATAAATCAGAAGATTCGGAAGCAGAAATATCGATTGAGGATCAACTAATTGAAATTGGAATTAAAACATCGCTTGTGGAAGGGAAAAAGGTAAACCTTGCCGGGACCATTGAGGATGAGCTGAATGGTGAGCCGGTCCCAGGGGCAATCGTTTACATTGAGACTCCAAGAATTGGCGTAATCACCAATGCGTATGGTTATTACAATATTATACTTCCCCAGGGGCCGCATACGCTCCGGGTACGAAGTGTCGGCATGAAGGAAACAAAACGGGAAATTATGTTATTCTCGGAAGGTAAACTTGATATCGAATTGGTCCAGAACGTGATCGGACTGAAAGAAGTGGTGATTGAAGCGGAAAAGTTTTTAAACATTACAGGTGTTCAAATGGGTATTGAAAAGATGGGTATGGCTGATATTAAGCAGATTCCAACTGTTTTGGGCGAGAAAGATATTACGAAAATCGTACTCACGTTGCCGGGCGTGCAAACCGTCGGAGAAGGGGCATCCGGTTTTAACGTTCGGGGAGGGGCTGCCGACCAAAACCTGGTAACCATGAATGAGGCCACGTTGTATAATCCTTCACATTTTT
>QIDJ01000005.1 GCA_003228395.1 Flammeovirgaceae bacterium | reverse complement strand
GATCGAAGCCCAGATTGCAGAACTGGAAGACCCTGAAGAGCGGATCATGTTCCTGAAGGAATACAAACTGAAAGAGTCCGGACTGGACAAGCTGATCCGGGCATCCTACAGGCTTCTTGATTTGGTCACTTTTTTCACAGCCGGGCCAAAAGAGGTAAGGGCATGGACAATCAAAAAAGGCTGGAAAGCTCCACAGGCAGCTGGTGTGATCCACACCGACTTCGAAAAAGGATTTATTAAGGCTGAAGTCATAAAATTGCGTGATTTAAGCCATTATGGTAGCGAAGTTGCCTGTAAAGAGGCGGGCAAGATGTCCATAGAGGGAAAGTCATATGTAATACAAGATGGAGACCTTGTATTTTTTCGATTCAATGTTTGAAATTGAAAAAATATGGTATGAACAGGAGTTTTCCTTTACGTCAGCCCTGGTAGGAGTAAATCTCATGACAAGTCTTTTCGATAGTTTATACGGAGGGATATACCCATATATTCACTTTACTTCCTGATTCGATTTCCTGATTCACAGGCAGGCAGCGCATGCTTGATCAGGCAGGTAAACCGGGTTTCAAACGCAAATAAGCGGCCGGACTGCTATTCAAGTATATACAAAATGCATTTTTTTTGGCCCATGTCATAAAAAAGAGCAATTTAAACCACCATGATAGCCATACGGCATGTAGAGCAACATATAGGGTGTAAATGGAGGGGAAAACGTATGTCATAAAAGGCAGAGATTTTGTACATTTTTGCTTCTTTGTATAAAAAATGGCAAAAACCTGACACGGATATGACATGCCCCTCTGCGCCGGCCAACCCGAAATTTGAATTTAACTTTTTGTTTTCATTATCTTTAGCTAACCATTTTTTTGGTAGCTGATAGTTGGCTTAATACTATTAATTTTTTAAATGTGCTGCTAAAGTTTCAAAAAGGTCGTGAGAATAAGAATTGTATTTAATCTGTTGAACAAGGGAGGGTATGTTCCCTTTCATCATCAATACCTGCTGGCTCAACTTATTAAGGGGGTAATCCTGAAAGGGGGCGATACCAGGTTCAGTAATTATTCCGGCTATAACTTTTCGGGACTGAAAGGTCAGATACAAATCAGCCGCAGGGGCCTGCATTATTATTCAAATAAAATAACCCTGGTTTTCAGTTGCAGCGATGCTGATTTCATGGATTACTTTCTGGATAATCTTTTTGAACTTGGAGATTTTGAAATAGGCAATCTGGTACTGTCGCCTGCTATGATTGAGAAAGAAGAACCGATTATATTTAGTGATAAGGTAAAGTATGTATGCATATCGCCCATTATTGTCAGGAAACCGGTTTTCCACGATCCGATGAGTAAATCATTTATTAACCCTGAAGAAGATTTGTTTTCAGACCTGCTTTATGAAACTACAATGGAGCGGATTGAAAGGCAAGAGATTTATGCGGTCAAACAAATCAACACATTTTACAGGTTTCAGATCGTACCCGACCGGAATTATTTAGGGAAGCTCATGTATCAGAATAAAAAATTCGCCCGTATTTATCCGGTATTGGAACATGATGCAAAATTCGAAGTGAGGGGTTATACATTTCCTTTTACGTTGTACGCCGACGCAAAAGTTCAGGAGTTTGTGTTTACGCATGGGTTAGGGTCATTCACTCATAAGGGATTCGGGATGATCGATATTGCCAACGCTGATCCGATAAAACGAATAATAGCAAGAAAATCAAAAGCGCTGGCTTAGTAACCGGAGTTACGGGTAAGTATGAAATAGCCGATCAGCAGGTCCGTATTTAATTCGAATGAATAATAATACACCAGTATTTCATATTCATTTTCTGTTTCAAAATGATCTCCTTCAAGGTAATTAACGGGCAAATCTGAGCTTTCAACCAAATACTGATAATCATAAAAACCCTGCTTCAGCATGATGAGCCTATAATATCCTTGCCGGTTCTGCTGGTATTCCATCTTGTAATCGTTGGCGATTTCCCAGTTGGAAAAATCTCCGGTTACATACACATTTCCGGAGAGCTTTTCGGTATTGATAAAAAATTCAACATATGCATAATCCGATTCAATGGGATGTGATATCAGGTATTTCCCATTATTGTCCCGGTATTCGCTATACGCTAAACCTTTTCTGGGTTTATCAATTTCGAGCGTAGCCAGGGGTACTTCTTTATGAATATCCACTTTGTCCACATTTCTACCATAATACTCGAGCGAACGCAAATCAAAAAATCTGAACTGATTGCCGCCATGAAACTGGTTTTCCAAAGCAAAATGTTTGAAATCTATTATCCCGGAACTTTCCCTTACAAATGATGGCTCCAGCCCATAGATGGTATTGTTCCATCGCTGATTTTGTTTGATGGTAGCTTTGATGTTTTGACGCGGGTTATTTAAATCTGCTCCCCGGTAATCGATGCTGAATTGTATTTCCTGTGTCATCCTGGACACAGTTGCCATCCCGATTGCATCAAATTCGCCTTTAAGAAGGACCTTGTTGTCGTATATGACAAACCTTTTTGTAAGCATAATATTTTCTTCTGATTCCCTGTACACTATCAGCAAGTAATTACCTGGAATTTTAAATGGAGGAAGAATAAAAGTATAATGCAGATAAGGGACTTTTGTATTGAATGAAAAATCGTAATTTTCGATTAAAAATTCGTTGTATGCATCGAGGTAGTCGAGGGCAAATAGTCCTGAGGGTGACCAATCGGCATTGCAATGTATAAACTTTACGTAATATCGTTCATACTCGGCAAAAAGGTCATCGAATTCAAGCATCAGCGTAAATTCTCTGTTGAGTGGAGCGGCTGCAGGCAGAAGTTCCTGCCTGGGTGTATTAATGGTTGGTAAAAGACGAACGGTTTTTATGTATTCGCTATATATCCGGTCGGTATTCTCATCATACTGAGAATGAACGGGAGTACACACACAGCATAATACGTAAATAATAATTAGATGTGGATATATCTTCATATTCAGGAATTGGCGGATTTTACTTTAATTTTGAATAAAATGTCAGGGTTTCCAACCTATTGTGTTAAATGTGTGTCTAAAATACAGTAAATAAGGAAACCTTGCGATAACCATTACCATAGTGTCATTAGGTACTGCTGATCATAAACTGATAAAAGCATGCAAAAAAGGAGACAATCAGGCTCAAAAGGAGCTTTACGGCCTTTTTGCACCTAAAATGATGGTGATTGCATTAAGGTATTCAAAATCTGTACCAGAAGCAGAAGATATCCTGCAGGATGCATTTGTAAAGATATTTCAAAAGATAGGATCTCTGAAACAAGATGATAAGCTGGGAGGCTGGATAAAACGCATTGTGATAAATACCGCTTTGAATCAAAACAGAAGCAAACTTTATATGTTTCCGATGTCGCAGGTGGAGGAAAATACAATATCCGATGAGAGTGAAATAAATCTCTCGAAAATTCACTTTCAGGAATTACTGAAAATGATTCAGGCACTTCCGGTGGGTTGCCAGGTTATTTTCAACCTGTATGCCATAGAGGGATACAGTCATTCTGAGATTGCCAAAAAGCTGGGGATCAGCAGCGGGACCAGTAAATCGCAATATTCCAGGGCAAGAAAGATGCTCAGGGAAAAGCTTGTAGCGTTTGAAAATGTAAATTATGGAGCCGTATAAAATGAACAGCGCCAATCAATTTGAAGAAAGTTTCCGGTTCGCATTTGAGAATGCGGAGATTGCCCCTTCGCCACGGGTGTGGGAGAATATTGCCCTTAATCTGGCGGCGGGAAAAAGCGGCAAGTATAAAAAACGGTTGTTTTTATTCCAGCTGGTTGCAGCGGCTTCCCTGGTTTTTGCTGCCAGTATTGCCATTTTCAATGGCTTAAGCACTCAGAAATCAGAAATTGTTATGACGGAAACAATAAAAGAAAATGACCAGACTAACAGCAATGAAATAAAAGATTCGCCTGATAAAAAGCTACCACCCGTAATTGTGGAGAAAAAGGACCTGCTCCGGGAAATAGATGATACACCAGGTACAGCCATGTTGAAAAAAGATAGTGAAACTACAACCATACCCAGTACCGCAGTGCCCGATGATGAATTACTAGTTAACAATACAGAATCTGGTGAATCCAGGCCTGCATTGATGGACACGAATTTCCCTGAAATTACGCAACGGGGAATATTTGATATGGGTGTTAAAAATCCAGCGTACGAGCCGCAAATGATTCCATTCTGGACAAAAGCGGGCGCCGAACAGGATGTAGCGCAAAAGGTATGGGCAAAAGCCGGCTTTGCTACGGGCAGTTATAAAGCGGCAGCGCCCGTAAGTTTCGGTGGCGTGTATGCGGATGCGGCTACAGCTTTTGAGGCCAATGATGGGGCCGGGGTTTACGTGGACACTAATGAGAAACCCGGCTTTTCGTATGGAGCAGGAATAGGCGTTGGCGGAAAAATCGGACGCAAATGGATGTTGGAAACGGGCCTGAACTATATGTATTCAGAGCTTCCTGCCAATACCAATGCGGTGATCGAAACGGGGGATGTGATTTATCCGGTGTTTCACAAAGCCCAATTTTCCGGCGATTTACTGAATGTAACTAATTACCAGGTTACAAACAGCTTTAAATTTCTGACTATACCGGTGAAAGCCGGATACCTGATTATTGATAAAAGAGTCGGATGGCTGGCAACCGGAGGATTTTCATCAAATATTCTGTTGAACAACACGATTCAATCTGAATCTTATCAGGAGTACAGTATTTCAGGTACTCAGTCGCCGTACCGGCCGTTAAGCTGGTCGGCGCTTATCGGGACAGAGGTATATATTACTTTCGCCAGGTATTATCAGTTCTCGGTTGTGCCTCAGTATAGCATTGGACTTACGGAAATCACCAAACCGGACGCTAACTTCAGTATTGTGCCAAATTCATTTAATATTGGTATTAGTCTAAGGTATATGATCAGGTAGTCAATATTTAATTTACCTGAAAATCCTCTGTAGCAGGTTTAAATTGTATAAAGATTAACGAATCACTTAAACCATTACAACCAAACCGGTCGGGTGTGTGTCATGTATATGAATCCAAAATAATACGGTTATGAAGTTGAATAAGAATGACATTACGTTTTATTTGATCAGCAGTGCATTTTTTGCTATGATGGCATCTTCCGGTTGCACCGATACGTGTGAAACCACGAGTACTTATACGTATTTTGAACCGGTCTATGCCACAACACAGGAAGTTAGAGATGGGTTTAAAATCGGCGAACCGGCCGAACTTAATAGCCCGGGTAAGATTTATTTGTATGGTCAATATGTATTAATTAATGAACCTGGTGAAGGGGTACATATCATCAACAACGCGGACAACAGAAATCCGGTAAACGAAAAATTTGTTAACATACCGGGCAACTTCGATATTGCAGTAAAGAATAATATACTCTATGCCGATAGCTATGTGGATTTACTTGCCATTGATATTTCGGATATAGAAAATATCCGGCTTATTACCCGGCTTGAGAATGTATTTCCAAATTACAATATACAATTTGGTTTTGCTGCCGACGACGGGGTAGTAATTACCGGCTGGACAGAAGTTCAGCAAATGGAAGTGACGGACGATTGCCGAAGTACCGGCGGGCCAATTTTACTGGGATTTGGGGTAGCTATGGCTGACGCCACGGTTGCTGCCTCATCCAGCTCATCCGGTCCATCAACTCCAACAGGCATCGGTGGCTCCATGGCCAGGTTTGCCATACAATCAGATTTTCTGTATGCGGTGGACAGCTATAATCTGAATGTCTTTGATATATCTGATACATCATCGCCGGAGTATGAAAATAGCGTGGAGGTATCCTGGGATGTGGAAACTATTTTCCCATTTAAAGATAAGTTATTTATTGGCGCTCAAGCGGGAATGTTCATTTTCGACACATCAACTCCTGCTAGTCCGGCATATGTATCATCATTTCTGCATGTTACTGCCTGTGATCCGGTGGTTGCCAATGACGACTATGCATTTGTAACGCTGCGATCGGGCAACACATGCCAGGGATTTACCAATCAACTTGATGTAATTGATATTTCAAGTATTGAAAACCCCAGACTGCACAGGACGTATCAGATGCAAAATCCGTATGGTCTGGGCCTTGATGGGGATGTGTTATTTATTTGTGAAGCTGAATTTGGACTGCGGGTGTATGATATTGCTGATGTGGATAAAATTTCATCAAATTTAATTGCAGTTTTTAATGATATCAATGTATTTGACGTGATACCATGGCAGAAGGTATTGTTGGCTGTAGGGGAGGACGGGCTGTACCAGTATGATTATTCAGACATTGAAAACATAGAGCTGTTAAGTTTTATACCTATCCTATCGAATGAAAAATGAGTAATATGGCAAGGACATTAATTATTTTTTTCGGAATCATATTGTTCATATCAACCGGCATAGTGTTCGGTCAACATAATCTTGCAAAAATTCACCTGAAAGATGGAAGCATCATACGGGGTATCATAGTTGAAAACGAGATTGACGACTATATTAAAGTGATGGTATTGGATACGCAACAAGTTGTGATCAGCTACGATAAAATTAAACGGTTCAGAAGTGTTTCTTTTAAGTACAATGCGTTTACCAGCAAACAAACGGGATATTTTAACGAAACATCAACCGGACTGATTTTTTTGAAATCGAGTGAATTCTCAGGAGTTTCTCCTGACTGGACATTACATACGGTAAACGGCGTTTGGATTCGACGGGGTATCCGTGCAGGATTAGGATTGGGGTTTGACAGATATGGAGAAACTTCCGCTTTACCCATATACATTAGTGGGAGGGGAGATATCGGATCCGGGCGTGTGGTGCCGGTTATGAACCTTAATCTGGGATATGCACCCATGTGGGTGAAAAGTACCAATAGCGAGTGGACGAATATTGATGATGTTAAGGGAGGTATGTACTGGGAAATCGGTAGCGGAATCAAAATAAAGGGAATTAATTCCTCTTTGACATTAAACCTGGCGTATAAACACCAGTCAGGAAAGCTCACATATGAAAATTTGTGGTGGTGGAACGGAAGTGGTAATGTTTCAGTTGAGAAACGTAACTTCAGAAATATTGCCTTTACTGTGGGTATGGCTTTCTGACTGGTTGTCAGGATGTTAGTTTATCTAATTTACCGGCGAGATTTTCCCAATCAGAATTTGCTGCTCTAAGTGCACTTTTAGCAGATTCATATGCCTGGTTTACAGCCATTAGTTTTTCCGTATCCGAATACACATCAACCAAACTCATTTTTTCTTCAAGGCCACGGATGTCGGATTCCAGTTGGTTAATACGGTCTTCAACTTCTGACAATTTCTCCTGAAGTTTTTTTTCTTCCGTGTCTTTATTTCCTTTTCTGCTTCTGTTATTTTTCCCGGACTTAATTCCAGAATCGGGCCTTTTTTCAGCATCTGGTAAAGTGTAAGCGTTATTTTTTTTTCGCTGCTCCATCCACCAGGTATATTCATCGAGTGTTCCAGGGTATTCCTTTATCCGAAAATTTTCAATGTACCATATCTTGTTGACTGTCTGTGAGATAAAATAACGATTATGCGAAACGAT
>QIDJ01000122.1 GCA_003228395.1 Flammeovirgaceae bacterium | reverse complement strand
TGTCTGTATTTGAGCAAACCCACGCCAAGCGATTGAGCCATATCAATTCCGGGGTCCGAAAAAACGCCGGACCCTGCGCGGTTGATAATGCTTGCTATACCTCCATGCTCGACAAGAAGCATTTTTTCAGCAATGTTTCCGCACCGGTACCCAAGGAATATATTTTTAAAAGAATGTGAGATGACCTCATTTCCGTTTTGGTTCATAAACCTGTAACCATCATGGTTATACACAGGAAAAAGAAAACCCGAATCGAGTTTGGATAGTTCTTTAAGCGAATCCAGGTTAAGCAATACAGCAGCCGGATGGGTTGTAATGCCAGGGTAACCCAAAATAAAGTAGATGCGCTGTGCGGCAATAGTGGCCATTTTACTATCCGGAAATTCCCGGATAAATGTTTCATAGCCGGATACGGTGTGATCACCCGTGGCAATGTTGAAAATTGCGTATTCCACTTCATTTCGATACGGGGTATCGGAGTATTCCTGAATGAACTTCCTGTAAGTTTGTAATTTACCGTCCTTCGTCTTATTCTCAAAGATCAGAAGTTCATATCGTGACTTAGCTTCATTGTAGCGGGCGGCGTCAGGATACCTAAGCATCAAACCCTGGTAACTTCTCCAGGTGTCTTGTTTTGCAGCTTGTTCCCATGCACGTTCGTTACGATACCAAATTGCCGAATCATACATTTCGGATGTAGGGTATTTGTCAATAAACCGGATATAATCCATTTCTGTATTTGCAGTTCTTGTCCGTTCAAATGCAGCCTGTTCAATGGATTTCTTTTGCCGTGTGAGTGCCGGGTGATCGATCCGGTCTTTCGCCAGTTTTTCCTGTGTTTTTTCGTCCGTTTTTTCGAAATCTGTTAGTGCTGTCAGGATATAGAAATACGCGCTGTCAATGTTATATTGTGGATAATCCCGGTTAAAAAAAAGAAGCGAAAAAACATATCTTTCTCCGGCATTCAGGCTGTCTTGTTTAATGGATTTGTATAGGAGGTCCGAAGCTTGCTCATATTTTTCCTTTTCCATGAGATTGATAGCCCTCTTTGCCTGTGCAAAAGCAGGGAGAGAGGCCACGACCAATAAATACGTGAGGAAAAATTTTGATACCAACTGCATATTCATTCCCGAAAACGGGCACAAAAATAATCAATAATGGGTAGTTATCGTACCGAAAGTGATGCTAAACTGAAACCAGAAAAAGAATAGATGGAATGCTGTTATAGATTTTAAAAAAATTTCAGGAATGGTTAAATTAGTTACCGAATCCGGAAATTTAAATTTCTTAGCATACACATTTGTTGATGTTTTAGGCATGACACGTTAGTTTTGCATTTACGATTTTTAGTAACGGGATGTAGCGCCCGCCTGCGTTCGTGATAGTACGCTATCAGGACTTCGGACGGGCAGGCAGTCCGGCGTGCCGGACGAAGCTTATTTTAACTTCAGCAATATGTGGTGGAGTTAATTATAAAAGATTATTCATTTATTTCGGGATGTAGCGCAGTCCGGTTAGCGCACTTCGTTAGGGACGAAGGGGCCGCTGGTTCGAATCCAGTCATCCCGACACCGAAGCAAAAGCCACGAGAGTGGCTTTTTTCTTTTTGGGGAGATAACGGAACTTTTTCCAGTTATCGGAACTAAAAAGCAAAAGTGTGCCGAAGGCATTGCTTCGGTGTCATACCCCACCCGGCGATCGCCGACCGCAGGGAGGCAATCCAGTCATCCCGACTTCGCCCACCGTAGTTCGATAAGAACGCAGGTGGGCATTTTCAATACAGTACTACTTCGCTTGAACAGCCTGGAGTGGGCTACGTCGGGCAAGCCCTGCATAAATTTCATGAGTATTTGTTGAATTTATTACCTTGATTATTCCCAAAACAAGTATTTATTCCCAAAATGGGAGAATATGATCGTTTTCTCCTTCTCAAAACACTCCAAAAACGCTAAAAATGAAGTTTTTGTGTTTTGGCACATCCTCTGCATTACATATAGTATAAAACCAAAGTTGAAAGGAGGATATCATGAGAAGGAAGGAATTTAATTTTTACAAAGTGTTAATTGTTTTGATCTATCTATTACTGGCAATTCTTATAACTATTACCATATTATTATAATGATCAGGCAAGATAATAATTTTCGAATGCATACAGATTGCTTCGACGCATTAGTAAACTATAGGGAATTATTTTTTCTTGTCTTTTTTCAGGGACTTGAAAAACTGTGCCCAGGCAAACGGATTCAGAAGCGGATTGCTTCGGGGCATAAATTTATCCTGCTGGTAATAAATTTGCTGGTTGAGATAGTACCGGGCATTCATAGCCGCATCGTAGGGAGTATTCTGAATCATCATGGCTAATGCTGCGCCATCGAGCCGGGAATAGATTGCTTCCTCTTCATTAGGAAGCTCCAGGGCAAGAATAGCCTGCTTGAAATTTTCTTCGGATAAAAATGGCATGATATCAACATTTTCAAGATAGGTGGTATCTACAATCATGTTGACAAGTACGTTCACCCTTTCATTTCCTCCTGGAATCGAGAGGCTGTATTTTTCGTATCCTACCGAACTGAATACCACGCTATCGCCAACCAATACAGGCATTGAAAAATAGCCGTAAATATTCGAAGTTGTGCCTCTTCCGCTTTTGGGAACATAGATGTGGACACCGGGAAGCTGGGCCTGGTTTTCACCTGTAACGATACCCGAAAACTGCACGATATTGACTTGTTCCTTTTTTTGAGAAATAGCTTGCTGTGATATAAAGACAGTTGTCAGGAGTATAAAAACCGATATAATTCCGGAATGTTTCAATATTTAAATGAAGTTATCTTTTTCAAAGATATCAATTGCGCTACAAACTTTATACTTTTATCCTGACAATATGAAACTCAAAAGATTCAACCTGTCCTATGGTACCCAGCTATTCAAAGCCCTGTCTGACGAAGCCCGCCTCAGAATTTTATTTCTTTTGTATAATAATAAGGAACTAACCATTTCTGATATGGAACTTATCCTTGATTTCACACAAACAAAAACTGCCCGCCATCTTGCATATCTTAAAAACTCCGGAATTGTTGCGGCCAGAAAACGGGGACAATGGGTATTTTATTATTTAAAAGATGAAGTATTTGAGATCATTACTCAGGTTTTTCTATATTTAAATAAGGACCATGTGATCATGAATGATCAGGAGATCCATCAGACGTTACTGTCAAACCGCGAGCTGGCAGTAAACAAGGCGGAAACTAAAAAATGGAAATCCTGAACGCGTGAAAAAATATAAACATCTTTTTTTCGATCTTGACGAAACCTTGTGGGACTATAAGGCAAATGCTCATGAAACTCTTATTGAACTGTACGAGCAATTTAACCTGGGTTCAAACAGTGATCTGAATGTGGAAGATTTTGTGGCTGAGTTTTTCAGAACAAATGAGGAGTTGTGGAGAAAATATGATAAACGGCTAATCGTAAAGGATCAGATACGGCAGGACAGATTTCCGCTGATTTTTGAAAGACTTGGCGTTGATGGACATAAAGATATAGATGTAGAAGCGTTGCAGAAAAATTTCATTTATGAAAGTCCCAAAAAGGGTAAATTGATCGATCATGCCGCTGAGATACTAATAACGCTTTCAAAGCATTACAGTATGCATATAATTACCAATGGCTTTGAAGAAATACAGACTACCAAATTGAAATACTCAGGCATTGAAAAATATTTTCAGCAAGTGATCACGTCCGAACGGGCACATGCTCAAAAACCTGATCCGGACATTTTTTTATTTGCCCTGGAAGCAGTAAAGGCCAATATATCGGAATCGGTAATGATCGGTGATAATCTCATTTCGGATATTCAGGGAGCCCGCGGTGTAGGTATGGATCAGGTGTTTTTCAATCCGGATAAGAGAAATCATGACCTGGAAGTCACACATGAGATAAATTACCTGTTCGAGTTGTCAGGTATCCTACTAAATGTTTAAGTAAATCATTACTTTTGCCGCCTGTTAATAAGAGGTTTCAACTTAAACATGTTAATAATATGGCTACAGGATTTTTTAATGTACCAATACCCAAAAATGAGCTGGTATTAAGTTATGCACCCGGGTCTCCCGAAAGAGATGACCTGCTCAATGCCATTGCAGAAGCAAGGGTAACTGAAGTGGATGCCCCGATGTATATCGGTGGTGAAGAAGTAAGATCGGGCAGGAAAGTTGCCATGCATCCACCCCACGACCACCAGCATGTATTAGGTTATTTTCATGCGGGCGATGCTTCGCATGTTAAGCAAGCGATCAATGCGGCATTGAGTGCCAAAGAAATGTGGGCAAATATGTCATGGGAACATCGGGCAAGCATTTTTCTTCGGGCAGCGGATCTGATTTCGGGACCATACCGTGCAAAACTGAATGCGGCTACTATGCTGGCACAGTCAAAGAACCCTTATCAGGCAGAAATCGATGCCGTTTGCGAACTTGTAGATTTTTTCAGGTTCAATGTACAGTTTATGTCGGAGATATATGCAGAACAACCTGAATCTTCGCCGGGGGTATGGAATCGTGTAGAACACCGCCCGTTGGAGGGCTTTGTTTTTGCCCTTACGCCATTCAATTTCGCTTCCATAGCGGGTAATTTACCTACCGCACCGGCGCTTATGGGTAATACTGTGGTATGGAAATCTGCAAATTCTGCGATTTACACAGCCAATTTGTTGATGCAGATATTCCGGGAAGCCGGATTACCCGATGGTGTAATCAACCTTATCTATGTAAGCGGCCCTGTGGCAGGCGATGTTATATTTAAACACCCTGATTTTGCAGGAATCCACTATACCGGCAGTACAGGTGTATTTCAGCATATCTGGAAAACAATTGGTGAAAATATTGCCACTTTTAAAACCTATCCCAGAATTGTTGGCGAAACAGGCGGTAAGGATTTTATTATTGCGCATAGATCAGCGGATCCGAAAGTCGTTGCCACAGCCATCACCCGGGGCGCATTCGAATACCAGGGGCAAAAATGTTCCGCTGCCTCCAGGGCATATATTCCGGATAATCTTTGGGATGATGTAAAAGGGTATATCCTTGATGACATCAATGACATAAAAATGGGTGGAATTGAAGATTTTTCAAATTTCTTTAATGCGATTATCGATGAAAAAGCCTTTGACAGTATAAGTGTGTATTTAGAAGGGGCAAAATCAGATGATCAGGTGGAGGTAATTGCAGGTGGAAATTGCGATAAAACGACCGGGTATTTTATTGAGCCTACAGTATTGCTTACTAAAGATCCGCAATATATTACAATGTGTGAGGAAATATTCGGGCCGGTCATTACCGTATATGTGTACAAAGCGGATGAATTTGAAGAAACATTGAAACTGGTGGACAGGACCTCGCCGTATGCATTAACCGGCGCTGTTTTTTCATTAGACCGCAATGCGGCCGAAAGGGCCAGTCAGGTACTGGTAAATGCAGCGGGAAACTTTTATATCAACGACAAACCTACGGGCGCAGTGGTCGGCCAACAACCGTTTGGCGGTGCAAGAGCATCGGGCACCAATGACAAAGCCGGATCAAAGCTGAATCTACAACGTTGGGTGTCACAGCGGACCATCAAGGAAACGTTTGTGCCACCAACTGATTACAGGTATCCGTTTATGGAATAGTTAAGACTTTTTTATCTTTCAGGAAGTGTTTTTATTTGATTTTACATTAAACTCACGTTAATTTAGATTATTGACAACCTGGAACATATGGACTATCTGAGCGAACAACAAAGGGATGAATTGGCCTCAATGATGAATGAGGGTAGAGAAACGGAGGTACTGAAACTGCTGACTGACCAGTACGGTTTTACATCAGATGAAGCTGATCTGGAAGCGAAAGGTCTATTAGAATTAGTCGAAATCTCAAAAATTGAACGTGATAGGTCAACATTCAGTATTCGGATGGCGGCCTGGATAATGAGTATTGCCGGCATCATTCTGTTACTGACTGCAAGTTATTTTTTTGTGGAAACGCATAGCAAAAAATCAGACTGGACAATGGTAGGTGGCAGGGTTGCACATTTGATCTTTGATGTTGGAGAGGGTGGAGCAGCGCCTGTAGTGGTATATGCATGGAGAGACGATAGCCTGTCTTATACCTCAGATGTTTATTCTTCGCCACCGGCATATAAAAAGGGAGATCGGGTAAATTTATACCTTAATCCGGCTTCTCCTGAAGATGTATTTATTGATTCATTTCTTGAATTATATCGTTTTCCAACCGTTATTGGAGTACTTGGATTTGTCTTTGCACTAATAGGATTTATGATTCTCTTCTTCGCAAAACGTATATAAAAAAGTCCTGATATATTCAGGACATATTTTAATAAATTACGCTAAATAGTAGATTTAACCCAATTGCGCTTCAAGTTTACCGGTTAATACGGTTTTCGGAACCGCACCGATTTGCTTATCCACAACCTCTCCGTTCTTAAAAAACAAAAGTGTTGGAATACTCCGGATGCCAAACCTTGCAGATACACCGGGGTTATTATCCACATCCACGTGACCGATCACTGCTTTCCCGTCATATTCGCCTGCCATTTCTTCAACTACCGGGCTGATCATTTTACAAGGTCCGCACCACTCTGCCCAAAAATCAACCATTACGGGCTTTTCTGAATTGATGATCTCTTCAAAATTATTATCAGTGATTTCTACTGGTTTGCTCATCTCAATATTACTTAAATTGTTAAATAAATAGAATTTACTTTGTTCCGAAACGCAAATATAAAAGAATTTGTTCCCTATGCCTTAACATATTTTTTAAACTCTGGTTTTTGATTTTTCGGAACTTCAATTTTCCTGCCAAGTAGATTTACTTTCAGTGTGTCAAATTGATGGAGCACATTAAATAAATCGTTGCCAGGATTTATAAGATATTTTTTTGATATCAATTCTGTTTTAATTCCGCTTTCAATATCCGTTAGTTGAATCTTAAGATTACATTTTCCGGGTGAATTAATGATTGCAGCCTCAAGATCATTTAAAAGTTGAGCGTTCAGGTCAGTAATATCAATGGTGATTTCGAGTTCTTTACTCAAAGTTGCACGTATTTCATTCAAAAGTTGTATCACTCTCGGCCTGAATTCCCATACACCGGGCTGGTTATATCGTTCCTCTACCTTGCCTGTGAGATACAGGAAGTTGCCTGGGGTAAGAAAATGCCGGTTTTTTAGATATTCTTCTCCAAACATGGCCATATCCAGTACGCCGTTAAAGTCTTCAATAGAAAACAATCCGAAAGGATTGCCCGTCTTGGTGTAACGTTCGGTGTATTTGGTAACGATTCCCCCGACATGTATAATTTTATTCTTGTAACTCTCGTATTCATCCAGCGGACATGTGCAAAAATAGGTAAGATCAATCCTGAATTGATCCAGGGGATGTCCGCTGATATAAAAACCGACTACTTCTTTCTCTATTTTCAGTTTTTCAATATCACTATAGGGCTCCATTGGCGGATACTTAGGCTTGGATAGCGTGGTGTTTCCTGCTTCTCCAAATAGCGAATGTTGTGAGGCATTCTTTTCTACCTGGGCTTTGTTGCCAAACTTAATAGCGAGTTCGATTAATGATGCATCTATGTTTTCAGGCTTTTCAAGGTAC
>QIDJ01000129.1 GCA_003228395.1 Flammeovirgaceae bacterium | reverse complement strand
GGTACCAAAGCGTTATCCTGATCCTGGGAAACAACACGCTGGCTGAATATTACCAGAGATATCACAAAATAAATTCGTTGCGGTTTCATCGAATGTCCGTTTAATCCAGATCAATTTAAGCAAATTATTCATTATTCCGAACAAATATCCTTATGCGGTTTGCAGAAATATAATTCATCTTTATTCCCTTATAATTAAGCCGGATAAGTAAATATTTATTTAATTTGAACCTTTCCAAAAACTGACTATATGGAAATCTTCCTCTATCCTGAAACATGGATCGCGTTGCTTACCCTTACTATCCTCGAAATTATTCTGGGAGTTGACAACATCATTTTTATCTCCATTGTATCCCACAAATTACCGGAAAATCGACAGCAGAAGTCCAGAATGATCGGGTTAAGCCTGGCATTGGTGATGCGAATCGGACTGCTGGCAGGAATTACGTGGATAATTGGAATCACTAAACCGCTGTTTGTAATTGAAGCGCTGGATCATGCCGTAAGCGTCAGGGATATTATCCTGCTGTCAGGCGGTTTATTTCTGATTATGAAAAGTACACTGGAAATCGGCCATAAAATGGAAGGCATCGGTATGGATCAGGAAGAAATCAAAAAATCGAAATTTTTAGCTGTGGTCCTTCAGATTGTTTTACTCGACATTATTTTCTCATTCGACTCGATTCTTACAGCCATTGGGCTTGCCAAAGACCTCCTGCTCATGGTCATTGCGGTCGTGATTGCCATGATCGTGATGATGAGTTTTTCTTCTGCAATAAGCAATTTCATAAAGAAACACCCAAGTATTGAAATTCTCGCATTGTCATTTCTGATCCTTATCGGATTTATGCTGACCATGGAAGCGTTTCATTACGAAGTACCCAAAGGATATATTTATTTTGCCTTGTTCTTCTCCATGAGCGTCGAAATGATTAACCTGAAAATCAGGGGAAGAAGGCGCGCTGTTGTCCTGAACAGAAGGATTGAGGAAGAAGAAGTGACCGAATCAATAGTAAATCCCGGCTCCTGATATGAAAAATGATACGAATTTTGTGGCAATGCGATTGTTTCTACTATTATCCCTGATATGTTTCATTCAACGGCCTGCCGCAGGCCAGACACGGATTGTACTCATGGCCGACCGGGTTTTTGACGGTGCTGATATACATACCTCCTGGATCATAGTAGTTGAAGATGACCATATCCTTTATGCAGGACCAGAAAAGGGATTTGATATTTCCGGAATGAAAACCAGACATTTTAGTGATGCTACCATTATGCCGGGTATGATCGAAGGGCATGCCCACATGTTTCTCTACCCCTACAACCAAACGCCGTGGAACGACCAGGTGTTGAAAGAATCGGAATCCTATCGAACGGCACGGGCTACCATACATGCCAAAAACACCCTTCTGGCAGGCTTCACCACCGTAAGAGACCTGGGTACGGAAGGCGCAGGCTATGCAGATGCCGGCCTGAAGCGGGCGATTGAAAATCACATCATTCCCGGACCCCGGCTGATAATTTCCACCCGTGCCATTGTGGCTACCGGCAGCTACGGACCGAAAGGATTTGCCGACCATATACAACTCCCACCGGGCGCAGAAGAAGCCGACGGGTATGACGACCTGATGCGGGTAGTACGAAATCAAATCGGTAAAGGCGCGGATTTTATTAAGGTGTATGCCGATTACCGGTGGGGGCCGCACGGAGAAGCCGAACCCACATTTTCCCTGGAAGAACTTGAACTGATCGTAAAAACGGCGCAAAGCAGCGGCAGATACGTGGTAGCCCATGCCTCTACGCCCGAAGGAATGCGCCGCGCCATATTGGCAGGCGTTGAAACCATCGAACATGGCGACGGCGGGACACCGGAGATATGGGAACTTATGAAAGCGAACAATGTGGCCTTATGCCCGACACTGGCTGCCGGAGACGCTGTATTGCAATATGCAGGCTGGAAAAAAGACATTGATCCGGAACCCCTGCGGATCCGGCAAAAACGAAAGCATTTTTCCGAAGCGCTGCAGAAAGGCGTAACCATCGTAGCCGGCGGGGATGTAGGTGTTTTTTAACACGGAAACAATGTACGCGAGCTTGAAATGATGGTTGATTATGGAATGAAAAACATACAGGTGCTTCGTTCTGTTACATCTGTCAACGCCCGGGTTTTTCATATCGGCAACGAGGTCGGAAGCATTAAAAAAGGCATGAAAGCCGATATCATTGTGGTTACAGGGAATCCTGAGAAAGATATTGCTGTATTACGAAATATTGAATTTGTAATGAAAGACGGAGTAATTGTGAAATAACATTCCTGATTTTATAGATTACAGAGATATCACGGTGCGCTGCACCTTGGTTTTTAATCCAACATAGTAGCTATAAATATAACCGGTGCGCCGCACCTGCCAAAGTTTTAACGAAGGCATGGCTGCACCTCATATTTATAGTGCACATTAGCAAGCTGTATTACAATATTTAAGGGTACGCCTGCCAACCACAAGCCTGGAGCACCAAAATAATTTAGCCCGGAAAATTCATGGAATTTTTTGCCAATTTGGCTGATGAAAAGTCAAATTCATGAATGTCAATTACTTAACTTTACAAACAAGTCAAAACCGATAAAATTGTATCCCCAAATTTGGAGTAAAAGAATTTGACTTTTATCAGGGTTAACCCTGACATAATCTTTAAGCGTTCGCCTGTCATCTGTAAGCTGGTAATACACGTTTACCAGCCTAATACAATAAACTGAGGGTACGCCTGCCAGCCGTCCTTTAGGAATTAACCAGATAAAATTGGCAGGTATAACTATAGGGTACGGAGTACCCGTAATATTTATAGAAACTAATTCCTAAGTTGGATCAAGGTGCAGCGCACCGTACTATCAAACCTGTTTTCACAAGTCACCCGGTAACCAGTTCTTTTCCCTGATGTGCATTGATGAACAGCACATCACCGATATCGTCGAGCCCCATAAAAAGCCCCTCGCCCATCTGCTTCAATGCCTCGGGACGGAATCCTAATACAGTAAGATCGGCATCCCGGGATTTTTGGTTGACAATACTCTTGATGCTTATATCTTCTTTCTGTATGATCAGCTCAATATTTCTGGGCGATATAGGGAGTCGCCCCTCTTTGATGTTTGCTTTAAGTTCATTTTCATAATCGGTGAGCTGTTCTTCCGGGAATACCGTAAAAATTTTAATTTCCGCATCTCCCCACTCCGGATGTCCGAGAATTACATAACTCATCAGTATCATCAACGGACTGTTTTCCATATCCGTGGGCTTCAGCCAAATATGAATACGGGATTTTATTCCGAAATTCCGGTCGCTGGATCCAAGAATGGCGATATCAAATTCAGCCGACCTGACAAGATTAAAGTTCTCCAGAATCGGAGGAATGGTGGCAGGCTGATCTTTGGCAAACTCGAACAAGATCATGTTGATGTCCTTGCCGGAAACACTTGGTAACTGGATAGCCTGTGCAATGGCGCTGGTCAGGGATGGCGAAATCATCGTATCAACATACACATTACTTTTTATTTTTTCCGATACGTTAATAAGCCTTTTCAGTTCCGATTTCGACGTCCGGTAGGTGTCGCGTGAAAAGTACCCGTTTATGTAATGAATATAGGTGCCAAATCCATATCGGTGTGATATCCACCTCATCAGGTTAAATGCCGACATCCTCTTAAAAGAATCTGACGAAATGCATATCATAGACGGCCTCCAGTTGTCACTGTCCTTTTCGGCGGTCTGAATGAATACCTGCAGTTTCCTGCTTAGCTGAAAAATAACACCCTGAAAAATCTTTGCCAATCCCTCCTTGTCATGCTTTGTCTTAGTGATTATTACATAAATAATGACCATCACAGCGATTGAAAGAAAAGCATATACGCTATCCATTTTAAACATAATGTAAATGGTCATGACCGCCCCTAGTAATGAAATATACCAGCGCGACCTGAAGCTTGGCCTGTAACTTGGATCGGCAGCAAAATATTGTAAAAATGAAATCAGGCAAATGGCGCCGTAGGTTACCATAAAGAACATGGAAATAATTCTTGCCACCGAGTTGATATTACCCATTGCCACAAAAAACAACGCCAGTGCGCCTGTAATCAGCCCTGCGTTAAACGGTTCGTTGTTTTTATCAGGTTTACCTCTTGCCAGCCATTCCGAAATACGGTTCGGGAATATTTTGTCCGAAGCAATGGCCTGCAGGGTCCTGGGAGCAACAAGAATGCTGCCAATTGCAGAAGAAATGGTGGCTGCGGCCAGTCCGATAGGTATGATCGGTCCCCATACGGCAATGTCTGACATGATCAACTGGTCTCCTATCAGGTTATCCGGGTTTGCAGACACGGTAAATTTATAGGCAATAAAAATATAAACAATCATTCCGGCCAAGGTACCTCCCAGGGTCCCGATGGGGATAGACTTTCGTGGATCTTTCAGGTCGCCGGAAAGGCCCACGCCTGCGGTCATGCCTGTAAAGGCAGGAAACACGATGGCAAACACGATAAAAAAGGGCAGTGGGTTTTCCACTCTGTTCATGAAATCAAACGTTTGGCCAGCTTCATATTCCGTTGTTCCGGCAAAAAACATGATCAGGGATATAAATAGTACACCAACCACCACATACAATGCATTAATACCCTGATTTGCTCCTCTTTTTAGTACAAGGGCAGATAAAATAAGAATAGCGGGAATGGAAACGAGCCTCTTGTCATGTAATCCGAGCCCGTATGTTTGATTCAGCCAGTCAAAAACCGGGCTGAAGGCCTCCGCAAAGGCAATCACATAAAAAGCCAGACTTATCGCCTGTGAAAGAAACAAGGCAAGACCAATCGATCCACCAATATTAAGGCCGAACGAACGGCTGATGATGAAATACTCACCACCTCCCTCCACGCGCTGGTTGGTGGCGATTTCAGAAATGGCCATGGCGGTGGGAATAGTGACACAATGTGCGAGTAAAATGATGCCCAGAGTACCTCCGAATCCTTCATTTCCTACGGCCCATCCAAACCTCAAAAACAGGATAGCGCCAAGTATCGTGGATATGGCTGTGAGAAATACCGGTGCACTTCCTAATGTAGCACGTTTACGGGCTAATGTGGCGGCCATAGAATTTTGTTGAATCGAAAAAATATTATGAAAGGCAAATTAAAGCCTTATTTGTTTATTCAAAATGGAAGCATGATTTTTGTTTGCGAATAATACCCTGAGTGAAAAGACTGAAAGAAAATTACAATAAGTATAAGAAGTACTTCCGGGTTGCCCTTTTTCTGCCTTCTCAAACCTCTGGCGCGGAAGTTACTTCCGTGCCTTCTTATTATGATTCACCTTGCATCATACAGAAAGGTATCTGAAAAATTATTTCACGATTATGAAACTTTTTCTTGACAATCTCCGTATATGTTATTAAATTGATATCATTTTAATATCACTTATAATTTATAATTATGATCGAACAAGAATACAAACCGGTATCCGGCTACCTGATACTGGTAATCGACCTGCTCCTATTCTTCACAGGAACCTGGGGCCTGATAGCAACCGGCATTCCATTTATGGGTTTATTGATTTTAACGGCATTCTTTCTGATGCCCGGATTTTTCTTTATTTATCCGAATGGTTCACGTGTGCTTACCCTGTTCGGGGCATATAAAGGTACCGTGAAAGAACACGGATTTTTCTGGGTAAACCCGTTTTTTATAAAGAAAAGCATTTCATTGCGGGCGCGTAATTTCGACAGCGACCGGGTGAAAGTTAACGACAATGTGGGTAACCCGATTTTGATCGGCGTTATATTAGTTTGGAGGGTTAGTGATACATTTAAAGCTGCCTTTGAAGTGGACGACTATGAATCATTTGTACGGGTACAGAGTGATGCAGCGGTACGAAAATTGGCCGGCATGTATCCGTATGATAATTTTGATGACAACAAAGCAGAAATCACGCTTAGATCAGGGGTGGAAGAGGTAAATCACAATCTTGAAGAAGAGCTTCGTAACCGGCTTGAAATAGCAGGGATCAACGTCATTGAAGCACGGATCGGTTACCTTGCGTATGCCTCTGAAATTGCAGGAGCCATGCTGAGGCGCCAGCAGGCTACAGCCATTGTAGCGGCACGGAAGAAAATTGTTGAGGGAGCAGTAGGTATGGTGGAAATGGCGCTGGAAGCCCTTTCTAAAAAAGAGATCATCGAAATGGATGAAGAGCGGAAAGCGGCCATGGTCAGCAACCTGATGGTAGTGCTTTGCGGCGACCGGGATCCTCAACCTGTAGTGAACACCGGCACGCTTCACCATTAACAGTAATTTCACAATGCCTTCTTTTTACAAAGAAACACAACGGTTTACCCAATGGTGGCTGTGGGCGCTTAGCCTGATAAGTACGGCGCCTGTAGTCGTTATTTTTCTACGAGGTATTTATATCCAGCTAATCGTCGGGCTACCCTGGGGCGACAACCCCATGAGCGATACAGGTCTTGTGTTTATGACCTTGTTTATAATTGCCATTTGCGGGGGCCTGATTGCCCTGCTGATCTCCTCAGAACTAACAATAGAAATACATAACCGGACTATATATTTCAGGTTTCCTCCGTTTATCGGCCGGATGAGGCGAATTGGTATGGATGAAATTGATGCCTGGGAAGTTAAAAGATATAATCCATTTCGCGAATATGGAGGATACGGATGGCGTAGTGGGTTTGGAAAGAAAACGGCATATAATGTAAAAGGCCGGGTGGGGTTAGAGCTAAAACTCAAAAACGGGAAAACACTGATGCTGGGAACCCAGCGTCCGGAGGAAATAAACTCCGTCATGGAAAACGAGTGGAACAAACATCTGGAGTATTAATAGTGTGGCAAAGAAAAAACCATTTGTTTTACGTATAAACCCAGAACTATTGGAGGCTGTTGAAAAATGGGCAGCAGACGAATTCCGGAGCACCAACGGGCAGTTGGAATGGATTATTTACGAACAACTGCGCAAGGCAGGAAGGCTGAAAAAGAAAAAATGAAAAATTCATCACCGAATCGTGTACACAATGCACTTTTATATGGATATATAAAACAGACAGCAGCATGCCCGGGAATGTGTTTGAATTATTTAACGGGATAAGCATCGTTGCCGGTAAAGGTACGCGGCTAATGCCGTAACCGTTCAGATGTCCACCCGTACGAACCGTTCGGACGTGGTCCGCTCAGGCCCTTTTCCTGTTTTCCGCATTGGGACACCACTAAAAAAAGATTAATCAATTTATTGTTTTCGAGCACCAAAGGTGCGAAAATCATTAGCCCCGTGCGCAGCGCGGGGATTATTAATCCCCAATACCATATAGCCCCAAAGGGGTGTAATCATTTATCCCATAGACATCGTTCATTATATTCGATATTGTATCCCTCCAGTAAACCCTGGTATTCATCATGAAAAGATAGTTTTTAACTAACATTTGTGGCATGTGTAAAAATATTGATTTCGCACCTATGGTGCTTTTGATTAAATTATTTCTAAACCCCGGGCTACCTGCCAGCCTCCGGCTGGCCGCCCGGGGCTGTTTGATTCCACCCCCTTGGGGCTTTAGTTAAAAATAATTGTGCCAAAAAGATAGCGGGACACCCAAATTTTAAAAAAATCGACCCAATTTTAACCTATTCGCCCCTTTCAAAATAAGTGCGGAAAACAGGGGTAAAAGTACGCGGCTAATGCCGTAACCGTTCAGATGTCCACCCGTACGAACC
>QIDJ01000025.1 GCA_003228395.1 Flammeovirgaceae bacterium | reverse complement strand
GCAATGAGTTTGATTCGGCAGATCCACCGCCCGGAAGTTGGGATGCTATTTCCAGGCATTTAAATCATACCGGCCCTGAAAACAAACCAAATCACTGGTTATGGATATGGAAAGCGGCTGCCATACTGTTTTTTGGACTAAGCGCCTATTTGTTTTTCCAGATTAGAGGTAATGATGGCAACGATATAATGTGGGAACAACAGATTGCTGAATTTGAAAATGCGGAGCAATATTATAATAACCTGATACAGGTAAAAAGGCAGGAGCTTATAAATTTCCTCGATGAAAAAAGCCCTTTTTATTACGATTTTAGGCAAGATATTTCAGAGCTGGATTCGATGTATATCCTGCTCAAACACGATTTTGAAATAAACAGCAATAACCTTGTAATGGACGCCTTAATCAGAAATCTGCAGTTAAGGATTGAAATTATGGACAGACAATTACAGATTATCCAAAAAGTTAAACAGGCAAAAAATAGGAATAATGAAGATGTTACGATTTAATTCAGGTTTGATTTTTCTTTTAATTCTTGCGCCCGCTGTCACATTGTGGGCACAATCTGAGAAGATCAAAGAAATAAAAAGAACCTTTGATGTGGATTCAGATACGGAACTGGTGATCATTAATAAATATGGAGACGTGCACATCAACAGCTGGGAAAAAAATGTGATTGATGTAAAGGTTACGGTAACTGCTAAAAAGAGAAGTGAGTCACGGGCGCTTGAATCTTTGGAGAGAGTACAAATAGATATCTCCGAATCAAGTGGAAGTATTGAGTTAGAGACCATAATCAATGGAAATTTGAGCAACAGGAATGGAGAGCATATCACCATTGACTACGAAGTTAATATGCCGCAGTCGAATAACCTGGATGTAAAGAATGCATATGGAAATCTTTTTCTGGATGATCTTGACGGAGATGTAAATGTGCGGGTATCGTATGGAAACATGAAAGCCGGCAACCTTAATGGCGAAACAAAATTTAAGGTGTCGTATGGTAACGGAGAGATTGACCGCATACAAAACGGGGAGCTTTCGGTTGGATACTCCAATCTGGATGTAGAAGAAGCAGGCAATATAGCGCTTACCAGCCACTATTCAAATGTTGACATTCTCAAGTCAAATGATATCTCGCTGACAAGTAAATATGATAACCTGAGAACCGGTGTTGTTCATACATTAAAAGGTAGCTCAAGGTATGGTAAAGTAAATATAAAACGTCTATACAGTACGCTGGTACTCGATCTTTCTTATGGAAGTGGGGTAGATGTGGATTGGATATCAAGGGATTTCCTGTTGATTGATATTGATGCCAGTTATGCAGGATCATCACTTTATTTCGAGGAAGGATTCGGGGCAGAGCTGGAAGGATTTTTCAAATATGGTGATCTGAAATACCCTAAAAACGAGAATTTTGATTTCAGCTACATAGATAAGCAAAACAGCAGCAGCGAGTACAAGGGTAAGATCGGAACAGGTTCAGGTAAAGCAAAAATCAGGCTCAGATCAAAATATGCCAATGTGCGTATAGGTTACTCATCGTTGCAATGAACCGGTGACAGGATTATTTCCTGTTTCTGCGTTGAGTCACTCAAAACATACAATGTGACTATCGCATACTGTCGATATCAACCGGCTCTTTGCTTGAATCATATAACTTCCCGCCTTCGCATTTCATTATACGGAATGAAGCGCTCCGTATAAGGTTGTGGTCGTGCGTGGCCATCAGCACGGCAGTACCGCTTCGGTTAATCTCCTGAAATAGCTTAAAAATACCATCAGAAACTTCAGGATCAAGATTTCCGGTGGGTTCATCTGCAAGAAGTATTAGCGGTTCATTAATCAATGCGCGGGCAATGACAACACGTTGCTGTTCTCCTCCCGAAAGCTGGTGAGGATATTTAGCCGTTACCGAACCGAGACCAACTTTCATGAGTACATCCGCCTGCCTGGCTTTCATCCTGGAATTGTCTTTCCAACCGGTGGCTTTCATTACAAAATCAAGGTTTTCAGTCACAGTCCGGTCTTGAAAAAGTTGAAAATCCTGAAAAATGATGCCCAGTTTTCTTCTCAACCAGGGTACTTGCGCTTTATTTATATTCCGGATCTTAAATCCCGCCACTTCCATATCTCCAAGCCGAAGAGGCAGATCGGCGTACAACGTTTTTAACAAAGAAGATTTGCCGCTGCCGGTACGTCCGACCAAAAACACAAACTCGCCTTTATCTACGTCGAAACTGATATCTGCCAGTATGGTATTGTTGTCCTGAAAAACAGTTGCATTTTGAACTCTGACAACGGGATCGGATGAAAAACTCATTGCATTAGATGGTTAGTTCCTGAAGTTTGCCGAACGGAAGGCTTTCAATCACCTTCTTCAATCTGCTTTCTTTTCCCTGAAGGCCATATTTCTCCAGGCTTTTCAGTGGCCTGTCCGCACGAAAGTACGCGATCAGCGAAAACTTTTCATCCCTTAACTGAATGTAATCCGGTATTTTTTCTTTTCCTTTTACTTTAATGATATACATAAACACACGTATTAAGCCAATTCAGCAGTTTGTTGTGCTTTTTTATGGTCGGCAAGAAACTGCGCAAGCCCTTTGTCGGTTAACGGATGATTTAACAATCCGATGATTACTTTATACGGACAGGTGGCAACATGAGCTCCGATTTCGGCACACTGAATAAGATGTAAATTATGCCTGATTGAAGCCGCCAATACCTCTGTTTTAAATTCGTAGTTTTTGAAAATGAGCACAATTTGTTCAATAAGCTGCACCCCGTCACCTGAAACGTCATCGATTCGACCGATAAATGGCGATACGTACGAGGCTCCCGCTTTTGCAGCTAGGATGGCCTGTCCGGCCGAAAATACGAGCGTACAGTTTGTCCGGATATCCTCATCAGCCAGATATCTGATTGCTTTTATTCCGTCTTTAATCATGGGTATTTTGACAACGATTTTTCTGTCGATCTGAGAAAGCGTTTTCGCTTCGCTGATCATTCCTTCGTAATCTGTGGCAATCACTTCTGCACTTACATTGTTGTCAACAATATTGCATATGGCTTTGTAATGCGCCATAATATTGTCTTCTCCTGTTATACCTTCTTTTGCCATCAACGAAGGATTGGTAGTAACGCCATCCAGGATTCCCAGGTCCTGTGCTTCTTTGATTTCGTTTAAATTTGCGGTATCAATAAAAAACTTCATAGAAATTACGGTTTTCAGGATTAGTTAATATGATATGTAAAACTAAGGATAATGTGCAAGGACAGAAATAAAAAATGGCAAATCAGATATCGCACCGCTACGACTGACTACCCTTGCTTCCTTCCGGACCTGGGGGATTCGACAGGAGCTGGTCGTATCGATTTGCCACTGCAAAGTTAAAGCGAATAAATCTAAAACAGAAAGGTTCAATATAAATGAATTTATTAAAGTAAGATTTAGCCCTTTTGGCTATAAGGATTATTTCATTTGTAATACACCTTTGGGTTAAACTGGAATATTTCATTATCATTGTTTAATATTTAAACATTTTAAAATATGGGTAAAGGAGACAGAAAAACAAGACGTGGAAAAATAACGAAAGGAACTTTTGGTGTTCGAAGGCCGCATAAGAAAAAAAAACCGGCAGACGTGCCAGCCAAGAAGAAAGCATTGAAAGCATTGCCTAAAAAAATAGCCAAAAAGACAACAGCTAAAAAAAAGAAGGAAGAATAATTTGATATTCTGCTAAACTTCAGCCTATATTTGAAAAATGATTAAGAGATCAATATATAATAGCATCTGGTGGTGGCCTGCAAATAACTGAACAAGCCTGAACCGGTAGCGTTATGTAAAAATTATATGTAGCCCCGCTTTTGGCGGGGCTTTTTTATTGATAATGAATTTGAGAATTAAAATGATCGCAACAGCAAATATCTGGTGGTGGCCTTTATTCAGACGGCGAACAATCATGTAGCTCTCGTGCGTAAAATACGTTCGTAGCCGGTTGTTCACTTTGAAGCAGCTGGCTTTTTTTGGTAAAAACAATCGAATAAAATGAAAAAATTTAACCTGCAAACGAAACACAAACAAATGCTCGCCGATACCATAAGCCCGGTAAGCCTGTATCTGCGGTTTCGAGATGAGTTTTTAAACACCCTGTTATTGGAAAGCTCTGATTATCACGGATCAGAAAACAGTGTTTCTTATCTGTGCTTTGATCCGCTTGCGAAGTTTTCCGTTAAAAAACATAAAGTTACATGCGCACTTCCCGACGGTAGTGTTACGACAGGTGAAATAACTAACTCCAAAGGTGTGATGGATCATTTGAATGAATTTCTGTCTGGGTTCGAAATTCATGAAAAACCAGGACAATATGCTGCGCAGGGATTGTTTGGATACATGGGGTATGAAGCTGTAACATATTTTGAAGATATCCGTTTCCGGGAAAAATCCGGTGGATACGACATTCCTGATATACATTATCAGATTTTCAGGTATGTGATTGCCATTGACCATTTTAAAAATGAGCTTCATTTGTATGAGCAAAACATAACAGGTGAGGAAAAACCATCGCAATTTGACAGAATCATACATATAATCAGAAGTTTTGATATACCTTCCTATCCGTTTGAAATTTCTGATGAGGAGTATTCCAACTACACAGACGATGAATTTCTGGAAATACTTCAAAAAGGCAAAGACCTGTGTCAGCAAGGGGAAGTATTTCAAATTGTTTTGTCAAGAAGGTACCGTACGGCATTCAAAGGAGATGAATTTAACGTGTACCGTGCTCTGCGATCGATAAACCCGTCGCCCTATCTGTTCTTTTTTGATTATGGCAACTATAAAATTTTTGGTTCTTCGCCCGAGGCCCAGATTATAATAAAAAATAAACATGCAACCATATACCCGATAGCCGGAACATTTAAACGCACCGGATCAGATGATGAAGACCGGAAAAAAGCGAAAGCGCTTGCAGATGACCCGAAAGAAAACGCGGAGCACATCATGCTGGTGGACCTTGCCCGGAACGACCTGAGCAGAAACGGCAACCATGTAGAAGTGGAAACGTTCAAGGAAGTGCAGTTTTATTCGCATGTCATTCATCTTGTATCGAAGGTTACCGCTGAGTTAGACCGGCACACATCATCGTTGCGGATGGTTGCAGAAACATTTCCTGCCGGCACCTTATCGGGCGCGCCGAAATTCAGGGCCATGCAGCTTATTGATGTACTTGAATCGACACAACGGGGATACTATGGCGGTGCAATCGGTTATCTTGGGTTAAATGGTGATTTCAATCACGCCATAATGATCCGCTCATTTTTGAGTAAAGACAATACGCTAACGTATCAGGCAGGGGCAGGCGTAGTAGCCCGGTCTTCAATTGAAAGCGAGTTGAAAGAAGTAAATAATAAACTGGCTGCATTGCGAAGTGCAATTAAAATGGCCGCAGACATCTGAATTATGAAAATACTGGTGCTGGATAATTACGATTCATTTACTTATAACCTGGTGTATATGTTAAAGGAACTTGGGTTTGGTAAAAAACTGAATGTAATGCGTAACGATAAAATTCACCTGGAAGAGGTTTCCGGTTATGATAAAATTTTGATTTCTCCCGGGCCCGGGCTTCCGGAATCGGCGGGGATACTAAAAGCGCTCATCCGAAATTACTGCCATTCCAAAAGTATATTGGGGATATGCCTCGGCCATCAGGGAATAGCGGAAGTGTTTGGAGCCAGGTTATACAATATGCCTGAGGTTCGTCATGGCGAACCGGGGCCAATGCAGGTACTTGACAGTAGTGAAAATCTTTTCAAGGGTCTTCCTGCTTCGTTTAGTGTATGTCATTACCACTCATGGGCGGTTGATCCCGATTCAGTTAACGGTGAATTGCAGGTTACGGCGATAGACGAAAATAAGTGCATAATGGGACTTACGCATGTCAGTCACGATGTGAAGGGCCTTCAGTTTCATCCGGAATCGATATTAACTAAAAACGGATTGAAAATTATTGAAAACTGGACAAAACATTAGAAACGATTAATATGAAAGAAATATTACAAAAATTAACTCAATTCAGGCGACTGAACAAAGCGGAAGCCAGGCAGGTTTTAACCAACCTTGCCGGGGGCGAATACAATCAGGGGCAAATGGCAGCCTTTATCACTTCCTACCTGATGCGATCCGTAACCATTGAAGAACTGGACGGGTTCCGGGAAGCCATGCTCGATTTGTGTGTAAAGGTTGATTTGTCAGCATGGAACCCCATTGATTTGTGTGGTACGGGTGGTGACGGTAAAAATACATTCAACATATCCACGCTGGCTTCATTTGTTGTGGCAGGCGCCGGATATCCGGTTGCAAAACATGGCAACAACGGGGTGTCATCCGTTTGCGGTTCATCTAATATACTTGCGCATTTCGGTTACCGCTTTACAAATAATTCCGAAGCGTTGAAAAAACAGCTTGAAAGTGCAAATATTTGCTTTCTGCATGCACCATTGTTTCATCCGGCCATGAAAAATGTAGCGCCGGTTCGAAAAGAACTGGGTATTAAAACCTTTTTCAATATGCTGGGGCCCATTGTAAACCCGGCATCGCCTTCCAGTCAACTGATTGGTGTATTCAGTTTGAAGCTTGCCAGGTTGTACGGATATCTTCATCAGAATTTTGATAGAAGGTATGCTATCGTACATTCACTCGATGGCTACGATGAGATATCGCTAACGAGCGACATTAAAATAATAAACAATCAGGGTGAACGAATTATTTCTCCCGAGGAGCTGGGATTCCGTAAAATTGATCCGGCAGCCATATCCGGGGGCGATACCATCGAAGAAGCTGCGGATATTTTTGAAACTGTACTCAATGGCGAAGGCACCGATGCACAAAATAATGTAGTCATAGCCAATGCCGGGGTGGCTATTCATACGTACGATGCACAGATAAGCATCGAAGAGGGCATTTCAATGGCCGGGGAGTCGCTTGCATCGGGAAATGCACGGAAATCATTTAAAAAACTAATTGAGTTGAGTGTAGAAGAAATACCTGTATAATATGAGCAAAATAGGGGCCATATTGGATGAAATAATTGCATTTAAAGCGCGGGAAACAGCACAAAAGAAGAAGCTGACTCCGCTAAAATCGCTTGAACAAAGCTTATATTTTGAAAGAAACACGAGTTCTCTATGCAACTGTCTGCATCGAAAGGATAAATCAGGGATCATTGCAGAAATCAAAAGGAAATCACCTGCAAAAGGCGATATTAATCCGGATGTTTCCGTTACCAGGCTTTCAGCAGGGTACATAGAGGCAGGCGCTACCGCATTATCTGTTCTTACAGACGAAAACTACTTCGGAGGCAGTAATCACGACCTGCTCATTGCACGGAAACAGGTAAATAGCCCGATACTCAGAAAAGAGTTTATTATTGACGAATACCAGGTGGTTGAATCCAAAGCAATCGGCGCCGATGCGATTTTACTTATTGCGGCATGTCTTGATAAAAATACTTTAAAAGCACTTACCGGTTTGGCGCATGACCTGGGTATGGAAGTGCTCATTGAGGTACATGACCAAAGTGAGATTTATGATGATTTATTTGAGCTGGGCGATATCATCGGAATTAACAACCGAAATCTGGCAACATTTGAGGTTAATATTGAAACCAGCCGGATTCTTGCAGAACTGATACCTGAAGGTGTAACATTGATTTCAGAAAGTGGTCTGCACGCACCTGAGCAACTTATTGACCTGAAGTCGCATGGGTTTAACGGGTTTTTGATCGGTGA